>CAMQXE010000011.1 GCA_947038745.1 uncultured Propionibacteriaceae bacterium
CCCAGATCGTTTTGTTATCGGTGGTGGAGTATCTGAGGCTGGGGAGTTATTACTTGGCCCGGCCAGAACAGTATTTCAGCGGAGTCTGACCGGACGCGGCTACCGTGATGAAGCAACCATCGTCGCAGCGACAACGCTTAACGACGCAGGGCTGATCGGAGCTGCAGATCTTGCCTGCCGCTCCATTATTGAACCGCCTGGGGCGCTTCGTGGGTTCTGGCCCAAACGAAGAACTCCATCGAGGCATCGTCTCAGAGAGGCCTTGGGGATTCCCCATATCCCGCATAGCTGACGTTAAAGCACAGCACCTGAATCATGGCTATCGTCTCTTGTCCCATGACTACGACGTAGTGCTTGGATCATGAGCCCCACTAGTCCGGCGACGGCACAGACTGCCCCTACAGCGGTAGCCCATGAAGGTAGCGCAATACGTGCCATTGCGAGAAGCCACATCATGATTCCTACGCATAATGATGCTGCCGCAAGAACAGTGAGTGGTGGCCACGGCGAGGTTTCCTGCAACTCAGCAATGTAATGAGCATCGTCGTCTAACGCATCGGCTCGGTCCCAGGCTTCAAGCAAGTTACTAGGCTCATCGCTTGTTGGTCCTCGGAAGGGGGCAGGCTCTTCATCAAATTCATGGCGCATCAGTTCTCGGAAGCGACGATCGATATCGTCATTATCAGCCGGACTCATTGACAGCCTTCCAGAGCAGGTAGGACAGCGAGAATAGTTCTCGCTCGGTAGATGCACAATGTAGCGCCATGGCTGTGTAAGCAACGACGCTGGCATCCCCACCATCGTAGGCGGTGCTACTAGTCTTAGTGGGGAAAAGTGAGGGGAGCGGCATGTGGTACTGGCTATTTAAGTATGTGGCGTTTAGCCCAACAATCCGCATATGCCTGTGGCCGAAGGTTATTGGTAAGGACAACATTCCAGCATCTGGGGCTGCAGTACTTGCGGCAAATCATCAAAGTGGTTGGGACACGGTGATATTGCCAGCAATGCTGCACCGACGGGTCACTTTTCCTGCAAAAGCTGAGTTATTTGAAAAGTCCTGGAAACATCCCGGGCGCTCAGCTTTGGCTATTTTTCTTAGTGCGATTGGGCAGGTTCCAGTTCAGCGTGGGTCACGCTCGTCTTCTACTGCGCTCGCGGCAGTACACCACGTCCTTGACGATGGTGAGCTTGTAGGTATTTTTCCAGAAGGTACGCGCTCGCGGACAGGCCAGCTCTATCGTGCTCAAACAGGCGTGGCTAAGTTAATTCTAGAAAGCGATGTGCCGCTAATTCCGGTGGGATTGAAAGGGATGGATCGTCGTTTTCCATTTCGGCCGACAATCGTTATTGGCGAGCCGGTGAGATATAGCGATCTGGTTTGGGGCGCAAATGACCACGCGGTGCTGCGTTGGGTGGCTGATGATGTGATGGATCAGATTCGCCAGCTCAGCGGTAAGACTTACGTTGATCTCTACGGTACTTCCGTTAAAAAAGGTTCTCTAAGCGAAGCTGAAATTGCAGCACAGAGCACAGATGATCCGCACTGGGGTAAGCCGCGCCCAGCCGCTCATGGTTAATTCACTGGGGCTTAGTGGGTCCAGAACCAGCGCTGGATCTGTTCGACATCATCGGTAAGTGCCAGCGCGAGCGATAACAGGATTCTGGTATGTGCCGGGCTGTGGTCATCGGCGGCGATGAAACCGTGGGTATCGTCAGGGATAGCGCCGTTTCTCGTAACGATTCCTGCTGGAACTCGAGTTGCTCGAACTACCGGAATACCTTGAGCTACCAGTGCATCTAGTTTACTGATAACAGTATTCGCGATATTGCCGTTACCTGCTCCGATATGGATCAAGCCACGAGTGCCTGCTGCTACGTAAGCATCAAGGATCGCAAGGGGGAACTCTGGGTGGGTGGTTACTGCCTCGACACGGGGGAGTCGATCTAAGGGGATGCGAGCAAAAGCTGAGTTTGCGGTATGACGTCGTGCGACGGTGCGGAAGAACCGTACCTCATTATCTACGACGTCGCCCAGCTCTCCGTGCTGAGAACGGAAAGCATCAGTACGAGTCGTGTGCGACTTAGAAGCATCGCGGGCTGCGAGGATCATGTCATCAAAAACGACGAGGACACCTTGGCCCTTGGCGTTGTCTGAAGAAGCAACAAGCAGTGCGTCGTAGAGATTGTCTGGGCCATCAGCAGATAGCGCATCGGCAGGACGCATTGAGCCAAGAAAAACTACGGGCTTGTCGCTGTCGATCACGAGATTTACCAGGAATGCCGATTCTTCTAAAGTGTCTGTGCCATGGGTCACGACCACAGCATCCACGTCATCGCGGTCTAGTAACTCTTGAATACGTGACGCTAATCGACACATGGCAGAGAAACCTATGTCGCTGGAATCTAATTGATATAGCTGCTCGGCACTGACGTGAGCTCTAGTTGAGATACCAGGAAGTCCCGCAATGAGCGATTCAACGGTTTCAACTGCACTGGTATAAGACTGTTTTCCGCCTGCGGCTGCGCAGGAACCGGCGATAGTGCCGCCAGTTCCGATGACGACGAGATGGGGCAGTGACGACTGTGGCACGTTGTCCATCTTGTCATGGACCCATGTTGGATAGATAGGCAGTGTGCCTAATCGAGGTGATCGACTTGTTCTTGGCCAAAGATGACAACCAAGATCATGGCAATAAACATGGTTCCACCGCCAACGAGCATGCGCCAGGTGATCTGTTCTTGCCCTACGGCAACGGCAAAAATTGCGGCCCAAACAGGTTCCATTGACATGATGACAGCAGCACGCCCAGGGGCGATATGGGCTTGGGCCCAAGTTTGGAGAAACATCGTTAGCGTTCCACATAGAACTGCCAAGTAGATCAGCCAGAGCCAGTCGGAGGTTGCAGTCGGAATGACGATGCCACCAGGAATCGCAGCGATCCAGCACATGAGGGCTAGCACGATCATGGTGACGATGCATAGGCTCATGGCATTTTCAGCGGTGGCAAACTCGCCTGTGGCAATGATATGGCCGCCGTAGAAAATCGCTGACAACAAGATCAAGAATGAACCGAAGCCAAGACTGAACCCGCTGCCGTTCAAGGAGAATACCGCCATGCCTAAGGTAGACAAGATAATGGCAAGCCAGGTGATACGTGGTACATGATGGCGGACGGCAAACCAGCCAATGATTGGAGTCATCACGACATACAATCCGGTGATGAAAGCTGACGTCGATGCTGGCGTTGAGGCGATACCGAAAGTTTGTAGAAGCTGAGCTGATCCCCACAATAAGCCAAGGAGTATTCCTCGGTACAAGGTCTTACGCGACATACGGAAATGTCGCCAGCCCACAACAGCTAGGACAAGCGCTGAAATCGTGAAGCGCACAGCCAGCATGTCTGCCACGGGCATATGAGCCAAAACGATCTTGAGCGAAAAGAAGGTTGAGCCCCAAAGCATTGCCATGACGATGAGAGCCGTCAGCGCGAGAGGAGCTGCACGGTCTACAGTGCGCGGTGAAGGAGTAGTCATTAGGCGATGTACAACGTAATCGTCGAGCCCTTGGGGGCTTGCTTTCCGTCACCTGGATCGGAGTAGCTTACGATCCCGAAAGGCGCAGCATTGCCTGTGGACTTCGTTGCTACCTGGAAACCAGCGCTTTGCAGCCGGTTTCTGGCCTCATCGGTTTTTAGGCCACGAGTAGCAGGTACCGTGACAAGAACTGGCCCCTTGGAAACAACGAAGCTGATGGTGTCGCCCTTCTTCGCCTGCCCATTCTTTGGCGATTGGGAGATCACAGTGCCAGCAGCGGCACTGTCGCTATTCTCTTCACTAGCATTCACGCTTAGGCCTGCTGCCTCGAGAGCTGTCTTAGCCTCAGTAAACGGCTTTCCAGAGAAATCAGCTACATCAATTGGCTTGGGTCCTTGCGAGATCACTAAGTCGATACTGGTATCTGGCTTGAGTTTGACTCCAGGTTCTTGTGAGGCCTGCAGGACTGTACCCTCAGCAGCATCGTCGTAGCGCTTTTCCTGGTTGCCTATATTTAGATGCGACGTCTGAATATTCTCGATGGCCTTTGCCACTGGAAGCCCGACGACTGTCGGCATGAGATAACGTTCAGCACCCTTACTTACCCAGGCCTTGAGATGCCCATCTTTCGCTATATTCGAGCCAGCATCAGGATTGCTACGAATGACGATTCCTGATTCAACAGTCTCTGAGTATTCTTCCAAGAACTCGATGGTCAGCGCATGTGCATCGGTGGCAGCCTTAGCTTGGTCGCGGTTTAGGCCGGTCAGCAGGGGAACTTCGGTGTACTTGCCGACAGCGTGGTACCACGCAGTAGCGCCTCCACCGCAGAGAAGTGCAAGACTAATCACCGCAAGCAATACAGCGCGCAACGGATGACGCTCCTTGCGTAGCTTAGGAGCTTTTGCCGGGGTCAATGGCTGTCTGGTTGTGTGCCTGGAGTCTGTTGTGGTGGTCCATTGCAACGGTTCGGTGGGAGTCCGATGTGCTGGAGCCGTCTCGAAGTCGTCGTAGTAGGGCACGCCAGCGCCAGCCAAATCCACAGGAGAGAGTGGCGTATGTGGAGTGATCCCGATGGGGCCAGCATGCCAGGTGCCGTCGCCGTGCTGCTGCGGAAAATCCAACCCACTCATAAGTTCAGTTGGCTCAGCGAAAGAACCACCAATTCGACGCATCTCCGCATCGACGCGCGGGTCGTTCATGATGCCCTTGTTATAAGTCGCTTGAGCCAGCCGAAGATGATCGAAGAACACGCCGGCGTGGGTCAATCGTCGATTTGGTTCTCGTTGGGTAGCTGCCTGCACGAGGGCATCAACATAAGGCGGGATAGCATGACGAGATTCGTGCCAGTTGGTCTTAATGATTGAAGATGGCGCAGGTACATCCTTGTTACAGTGAGCCCAGGCCACCTGAATTGGGGAATCGCCGGTGTGAGGTTTACGGCCAGTCAGCAACTCAAACATCATGATGCCAGCGCTGTAGACGTCTGAACGCATATCTGCGGAGCCGTAGGTCACAACTTCTGGGGGAATGTAGCTCACAGTGCCAATGACAAGGCCAGCTGCAGTGGTGACAGTATCTCCCGAGATAGCTTTGGCTAGGCCAAAGTCAGCAACTTTGACTTCGCCGCGGGTGGAGATCAAGACATTTTCTGGCTTAATATCGCGGTGAATTAAGCCTGCACGGTGTGCTGAAGCAATAGCAGCGAGAACCGGGGTCATCAATTCCAGCGTGCGGGCTACCGGAAGCGCGCCGTGGGAGCCAAGATATTGCCGCAGTGTCTGTCCATGGACGTATTCCATGACGATATAGGGCCGGTTCATATCCATGCCCTGATCAAAAATTGCTACAACATTTGGGTGGGATAGCTTCGCTGCAGCGCGGGCTTCTCGCTGAAACTTTTTGAGGAACTCAGGATCATCGCCAAGGCCCTCGTGCAGCACCTTGACTGCTACGGTGCGGGCTAACCGTCGATCGGTCGCTTTGTAGACCATAGCCATGCCGCCTCGCGCGACTTTGCCGATGATCTCATAGCGACCGTCGAGGACATGGCCCACTAGGGGATCGTGCACGCTCGACGTCGTCACAATGAACTCCAAACACGGTCGGGGGAAGTAAGGCCGTGTCAGCCTGGAGTCCAGAATATGCGTCGCAGCAAGGAGAATCATGGCGACACTCCACGGTTTAGTGATCTAATTCGCTAGCTGTGGATGATTTGGCCGCATTCTCCACAGGGGTAACGGATTTACGCGGCCTTCTTGGATTTTTCGGTGTCTGAGCTGTGTGTTCGTTACTCTGGATTAGTGACTGTTCTTTTGGGATTGGCTGAGCGCCTTAGCGCCGCTGCACTTCTTGTTGTTGCTGATGCTGCTGCTTTAGGTGATAAGACCGAGCATGCCGTTGATGCGATCTTTGCTGGTGGCGCGCACCTGCTACTTCTCAGCGTTGCAGGATTACCGAAAGAGAAAGCTCTTGAGGTACTGGAACAAGCGCGGCTGCGGGGCCAGCGCAGCCAAGGAATAATCGTTGTCGGTTCAGATATTGCATTGGCGACGCGGTTTAGTGCTGATGCGCTCTTGCTAGGGGAAGGTGCGCCTAGCTCAACGAAGGCCCGCAAGGGGCTATCGCGTTGGGCGCTCGTGGGACGTGAGTGCGATACCAAGACTGAACTTGAACTCCTAGCTCGTGATGCTGACACTGCTTTCGCTACAGTCGGGCCAGCAGCTACTCATAGCGGTATCGGGACTGAGATCATCAGTCATGCAACACGGCTGCTACCTCCGACAGACCCTACGGCTAAACCTTGGTTCGCTGCCGGTGGAGTCACCTTGCAGAATCTTGATGAGGTGATTGAGGCAGGGGCAACTCGAGTAGCAGTTGGTTCTGCAATCACTGGTGCAACTGATATTGAGCGGGCTACCCGAGCTTTTACGACAGTGCTTCAGGAGCGTTGGGGTAAGCCAGATTTGGCTAACTACTTCAATGGTCCAGTTCTACCGTGAGTAAAACTCAGCTGCGTCGACTACTCATCATTGGCGGGTTGGCGCTGCTACTGGTGCTGGGCTGGGGCCTAGCCGAACGTAGCTCTGGACCTAAGGCAACTGCTGAGCCGAAGGCGGCTGCTAAGACTAAATACGGCAGTCAAGGCAAGGACTCAGTATCGGGGCTGCCCTGGATCGATCCGGCTCAGCTACCTAGCCAAGCTCGCGATACTTTGACCCTTATCGACAATGGCGGACCTTATCCATACCCTCGCAATGATGATGTGGTGTTTTCTAATGCCGAGGGGATTTTGCCGAAGAAGAAACGCGGCTATTACAAGGAATATACGGTCAAGACCCCCGGCTCATCTACGCGCGGTGCCCGTCGAATCGTTACTGGAAGCGACGGTGAGTTTTACTACACCGATGACCACTATCAATCCTTTGTAAGGATCAGACGATGACTCACCTTTCTCTAGCAGGGCTTTTCGATGGTTCTGATGAACCTGGCATTTTTACCACCAGCCGGGATCAATGCGACGTGGTAGCAGCATTGGCTGATTCTGGATGGAACGTAGCGCAGGTTGAAGCCACGACGCTCGCAGCCTTCCATCACGACATCAGCAGAGCCTTGAAATTAGAGTCCTGGTATGGGAAAAATCTTGATGCACTTCTTGATGTGCTGCGAGATTGTGACTCTAAGACGTCGCTGGTATGGGCTGGGTCAGCCAAGCTCAAGCGCCACGCACCCCATGATTTTGCACGTCTCTACGAAGTGCTGGAGCAGCGTTGTGGAGAAGATCCAGTTTTTAGTGTTGTTCTGGTTTAAGCGAGCTTAGGCCTCGCGCTCAACGCATAATCGGGCCAATTCCCCTAGTGCAGTTGATCCGGGTTCGGTTAAGGGTAATGCGCCTAGAATGCGTAGCGATTCCGCGTAGGCGTGTTGGATTCGAGCTTCGGTTCGAGCTACAGCGCCGGAGTCGATGATGAGGCGCTGAGCTTCGGCTATCTCAGCCTCGGTCATTTTATGATGTAGTAATGCTTGTAGTCGTGCAGCAGACGATGATGTCAGAGCAGACATAGCTTCGGCGATAACTACTGTGCGTTTACCTTCGCGTAGATCATCCCCGGCAGGTTTTCCAGTTTTTGCTTCATCTCCAAAAACTCCGAGTAGATCATCACGCAGTTGGAAGGCACAGCCAAGTGCAGAGCCAAACTGAGCGAGTCCGTCCATAAGATCGGGTTGGGCACCGCCTAGAACTGCCCCAAGCTGTACCGGGCGAATCACTGTGTAGCGAGAGGTTTTGTATTCGACGACTTTAAGCGCCTGAACCAGGGCCCCCGGATCAGTTAATGGCAAAGTCTCGGCCAGGAGATCATCCTACATCAGCTATTTCTTCCCCTTTCTCCGTCAAGATATTGTCCTTGGGTCACCTCGATCCGGGTGGCATCAAGCACCGCACGTCCGGCTGCTGAAATCGGCGTGGAGAGAGCAGCGCTGTCATAGAGCTGGGCTGACCACGCCCACAGTAAATCACCAAGCAGAATCGCACTATTGCGGCCAAAGGTTGAACTATCACCACGCCCGGCGGCACGGCTATGGTGTTGCTCAAGCTGGCGATGTGCGGAGGGCTGGCCACGTCGAGTGTCAGAAGCGTCAATGATGTCATCATGAATGAGCGCAGAAACGTGGAGCAGATCAAGCGAAGCAGCCGCCTGCAAGATAGCGGTGCTTGGCTCGTCACCAGTCATTGCCACATAGCCCCAGGCGCAGAAGGCGGGGCGTATGCGTTTTCCGCCAGAGGTTGCGCTCCGGGCTAGTTCTACTAGTGGTACCACTGCAGGATCAGCAACACTAGCTGCACAGGTATCGAGGAAATCGCTTAGCTGCTGGGAGATAGCTTTGCAAAAGGTGCCGCTGAGGGGATCTGAAGGTTGCATGGATACTCCTAGGGGCGCCAGGCCCCGGGGGCAGCAGAATCATTGATATCAATGACGATCAAACGTTGCGTTGGGCGAGTCAAAGCGACGTATAGGATCCGGAATCCGCCGCTAGTCTGATCCACAATCTGGTCGGGATCGACAACAATTGCTGCATCGTATTCCAAGCCCTTGCACGCTAATGGAGTGACAATCGCAAGTCGATCAAACTCATCAGCGCTGAGCTCGGCTTGTAACGAGTCGATACAGGATTGTTGGCGATCAGGAACTGCAATTATGCCGATTGTTCCATCAACTTCGCTTAGCGCCTGATGAACCGCTGAGCTTAGCGATGTGAGCCATTTATCGGGGGTAGTTGCGGTCAGCTCCGGGGATACCCCAGTTGCACGAACTGCGGTTGGTAGATCTGCGTCAGGAACATGGGCAGCGATCATTCGCCCAGCAAGATCAAAGACTTCGGCGGGGGAACGGTAGTTCGTAGACATTCGGAATGTGCGCGAGGCTGAACTACCGATCAGCTCCTTCAATGCTGTGTGTGTTTCTTTAGCGTCAGGCCAACTGGACTGGGCCGGATCACCGACGATAGTCCAGGATGCTTGTGGTCCGCGGCGGCGCAACATGCGCCACTGCATCGGAGTTATATCTTGAGCCTCATCAACTAAGACATGAGCAAAAGTTGAATGCCCTTCATCGTCAGGATCTACCTCAACATGACGGGTATATACCCGGTCTGTTGTCGAGACGAGTTCTGAGATTCCCGCGCCGTCCTCAAGGAACTGCGTGGGGTCGTAATTATCGTGATCGGCGTCGATGAGAACTGGTCCCAGCAGGGCAAAGATCTCATCTAGGAGAGCGACATCGGCAACCGACCAGGCAGGGGACTCTGGATCATGTCCACGGTAAGAGGCAGACAGCGCTTCAATCTGGACGGGGGTCAAGACCTTCTTTGCAACAGATGTGGCCAATTCCACATCAGCTAGACGCGGCAGAACTGATTCTGGGCGCAAGTTAGGCCACCACGAGCCCAAGAAAGACTGGAATGCTGCTTGGTCGGCAACGATTGAATCGAAGTGGTCACGTTCGATATCAACATCTTCTGGGATCTGGGCCCAAAAAGCGTCGATGAGAGCCTTCTCCACCAGAGCACGGCTGCGATTGAGAGCATGGGTAGCCAAAATATCGTTACGGATACGTTTGAGTTGCGCTGGAGAGAGCTTGTAGATATCGCCTTTGACGGCCACGCGTAGGTCTTCGGTGGGTTCGATGAAAGGCATGCCAACAAGCTTCTTCATCACGCTCACCATGGACAGCGAGCCCTTCACTGCGGCTGCAGCAGGGGCATCAACACGCTCAGTTTTGACCCGAATAACATCATGGGCAACGGCGCCTATGGGGCGGAGAGTGACTGAATCTTCACCCAGGCTAGGAAGCACCCGCTCGATGTAATTCATAAATAGCGCAGAAGGGCCGATCACAAGCACACCACCATGCTCAAAGCGGCGACGGTTGGAGTACAACAAATAGGCAGCGCGGTGGAGCGCCACGACAGTTTTTCCGGTTCCAGGGCCACCGCTAATGATGGTGACACCTTGGTAAGGAGCTCGGATCGCTTCGTCTTGTTCAGCTTGGATTGTGGCGACGATATCGCGCATCTGATGGCCACGGGCACGGTTGAGAGCAGACATAAGTGCCCCTTCGCCGATGATCGGTAGATCGCCATCATCGGATAGCGGATCGTCCTCGATCCCGGTTACTAGGGTGCCTTTGCACCTAAGTACCCTGCGGCGTCTCATCCCCATAGGGTTGGCCATCGTAGCTCGGTAGAACGGTTCTGCTGCGGGAGCGCGCCAGTCTATGACGAGTGGCTCATAGTCATCGTCACGCACACCGATGCGGCCGATGTATCGAATGTCATCAGCAGTACCATCAAGACGGCCAAAGACCAGCCCTTCGGCTTCATCTTCGAGAACTTTCAACCGCTTAGCGGCTTGGAAAGTGAAAGCATCACGCTCGAACATCGCTGTGGAGTTTTCTTCCCGGAGGAAGTCAGAACGATCAATTTGGTACATGGCATTGCCCTGTTCTTGGGCAACTTCGGCTAAGCGATGGGCAGAACCAAGCTGACGATAAACCGCATCGACGTGGGCTTGTTCGATGGACATCTCATGGGCTACGACGGCCGCAGTTGCGGCGTCGCGAGGTGCTGGTACAGACAAATCCCGTCCTTCGTTACAGACTGTCGATCAAGTCTACGCTGTGCAGCCGCTCTTTGCCGCTTCTGCCAGGGGATCTATGTGATTCGGGTGCGTACGCCTGCTAGCTCTGTGTAAGCCTCAAGTTGACGTCGAGAGCGTAGTTTTCCTCAGCGCTTTGGAGTGCTTGGCTAGAGCTATTCGAAGGAGGAGAGTATGACCCTGAGCAGCACTGAGCGCCGTCGGCTGCGTGTTCTAGATGCTCACACTCGTATTGATGATCCTCGTCTAGATTGCCTGCTGAGTACTGCTTGGGGCGATGTTGATCATAGCTACACGTGCCAAATCAACAGGTTGGCATTAGGGCTCGCTGGGATGATGAGCGGGCTGACTTTGCTGACTCTTGGTGCCCAAGCTCGATTTTATGTGGGGCTGGCAGGATTCCTTTTTCTGTTTCTGGGGATCGTGAGCCTCATAAGTAGCATCCGTGAGGTTCGCTGTGAGGTCATTCCAGAGTTTGATTTTGACGCCTTATATGACGAGTTGATGGATCAGATCTGGCAGCAGCACCAAGAAGAACAGCGCGGCCGGTAGCAGACCACGCTGTTAAATCTTGTGCCACGTAGTAAATACGGCGTAGGTGCTTGAGAGCTACGAAAAATATCGGCGGAACGCAGCCCAGTTAGAAGCTGGGCGCCAATGTGCTTTCGACCTAGCCGATGAGCTTGCGTACTGCAGCATCGATGCAGTAATTACCTTAGTCATCTCGACGAGATCGTCAGGTACAGCCTCAAGATGTCTGGCAAAGCGAGCCTTTTCTACAAGTATTGCGATTTCAGCAAGCTGAGCATATTCGGAGGACCCAACCCTGGGTTTTAGCGTATCTGCGATGATCCTCGATGTTTCCTTAGGCCAAGGTAAATGTAGATCAATTGCAGTGTCATGAATCTCTGACCAGGCGCGGAGCACGCGTTCTGCAGGTAACCCAGTTGGTGAAAAGAAACGATGTCGACGGGTATTGCGGATGATCTGAGGCACGAAACATAGTGATACTAACGCCAGTAATGCGCCAGGGATCAGGAGCCACCGCAAGGAGAGACGTTTAGCTGGAGCCAAGGCGACGGGGGTGGTTGTGCTCGGTGCAGCTACCGACATGGTGCTGCTAGTCGTTGGGGTAGGGGTGGGGGGGGGGGGGGGGGGGGAGTGGGGGGGGGCTTCGGAGCGGTTTGCGCCATGGCATAAGCCGGAACCGCGACATCGGGGCCACCTGGTGTTGGTTCAAAGCGAAGCCAGCCGTAATTGGCAAAGTACAACTCTACCCAAGCATGGGAGTCTTGCGTGGTTAGCTGATAAACCCCTGGGCTTACTTCGCTACCTCCAGCCCACCCCACTACGACGCGGGAGGGGATACCCTCAACCCGTGCCATAGATGCCATCGCGGTGGCAAACCACGTGCAATACCCCTTGCGGCTCTGCAACACGAATTCTGCCATTCCGGTGTAGTTACCGCCCATTTCTTGGGGTGGAACGTCCTTGTCATAGCTGAATGCGCCGCTGCGAAAAAAGTTCTGGAGCACGATAGCTTTTTCCATCGGGGCGTCAATCGGGTCTAGCAGAGAGTGCGTGAAGTTAATAAGTTCAGTGGAGAACTCTTTGGGGATTTGGGTATAGCTGGGATCAGTTTGGCCGATGATCGCTGTCTTAGAGTCCACCGTGAGTGGATCTATTTCGACGCTAGATACGACGTATTGGAGGGTTCCAAGCCCTTCGTTATTTTTAAGGTCACTACGAAAAATTGCCAGAGAGGGTGGATCAAAAGACCATTCTCCTTTGGCGTTGATAGCGTGTGGGGCATAAGGAACTGGAAGGTATTCTTGTTGGCTTTCTTGGATAGCTATCGAAGTCGTCCGCATGATCGTTGGGGCTGTCATTCCTGGGTCTGGAGGCAGCGTGAACTCACTACCAGTTGCCCGGAAAGATTGGAACGGTGAGATCTCCCATCCGGTGGGCGACATCTGATCTAGCGCTGCCCGACGAAGATAAAGCCCCCCGCCCGGTAGCGAGGTTTGATAACGCAGTACTGGACGCGGTGTGACTGCCCGTAAGGAGCGGTTGAGCTCAATCCGGGGATCTTCGGTTTGGACGGTGCCATCCGTGCTGAAGACATTAACGGAGGGAAGAATCGGGATATTTGTTCCGAGTATCAAGGAGATGCCGATGACAGCAACTCCTAAGAGGCTCCCCAGCCTGGCGATGGTGTGCATTGAATCGTTCCCATGCCCAGTATCGCTGCTGAGATGGCAACGCCACTGGAAAGATCGATTAGCAGTCTCCATTGCCAGAATTAGTAAGAAGCCAGCGATGACGCAGACGAAACGTAGTGGGGTCATTACGCGGCCAGGCATCATGGTCACTAAGAAATAGCCAGCGGCTATAGGGATAATTGCCAGTCCTGGTTTGCGGATTCCTTCAACGAAGAACTCAATTGCAATGGCGATTACGGTTAAGAGGGCAAGTAGGCACCAAGTCGTATCTGGGTGTGCTTCCAACGGAAAAGTCGAGTCGTAGATGATCTGTAAGCTGCTACGAACCGTGGACACTAGCGGGCCTGGAAGTAGTAAAAGTAAGGAGGAAATGCCGGCAAGAGCAGATAACAACCAAGACAGTAGCGGCTTGCATCTCATGGCAGGAATTAGTCGTGAGAGGAATCCAGCCGAAAGAGTAACGATGATGATTCCCAGCGCTGGAATGACAACTCTTCCGCTGGTGAATCTTTGCACGATTGAAGTAAATACGATCAAGACAAAGGCGACTGCCAGGCTTAATCGCCACTCGCGGACGACGCGTTGAGAAATACTTGACTTGTTCATGCAAGATTCCTTATTCCAAGCCAGGCCTGCGGTACGCTCATTGCGCTTGTGACTGTGACCGTGCGCCAACCGTT
>CAMQXE010000012.1 GCA_947038745.1 uncultured Propionibacteriaceae bacterium
GAGGCGTCGGCAAGGTCGGTGTATGCAGGGCAGCGGGGAAGGGCGGCTACTTCGGGCTCGTTATCAGCGCGGTTTTGCTGAGCGTAGTGGCAGCATTCTTCTACATGCGAGTCATCATCGTGATGTTCGCTCAGGAGCCAGTTGAGGGTGTCGATGTGGTCACTCCAGGTATGCACGCCCAGATTCCGGTTATTGTGGGGTTTGTTGCCACGTTAGTACTTGGCCTTTGGCCAGCTCCGGTGCTTGACTTGGTCAACAAGGCAGCTATTTTCCTCTTCTAAGTCACAAGGAGTGTCGTGACCGCTGTAACCCCCGACGTCGACTCACCCTTTGCCGACGCGATTAAGCAGCGGTTGACGGAGTTGGAGTCTGTGCTGGTACGTGATGCCCAGGCAGATACTGACTACGTCACCGAGGCCGCGACGCACATCATCGAGGCGGGCGGAAAACGTTTCCGTCCGCTCTTGGTGTTCTTAGCGGCGCATGTGGGCCATAGCGAGACAGACTACGCGCCGGGTTCAGATGCCAATCTGCGTCTGCTCTGGGCTGCTGAAGTGATGGAACTGACCCATGTCGCAAGTCTTTACCATGACGATGTCATGGATGAGGCTCAGACCCGTAGGGGCGTTCCGTCGCCAAACCAGCGTTGGAGCAATACTGTTGCCATTTTGGTTGGGGATTTCTTGTTCAGCCGAGCGTCGTCGCGGGTGGCGATGCTGGGTACTGATTACGTCAAGCTGCAAGCTGATACCTTCGCCCGATTGGTGCAAGGCCAGATTGCCGAGACTCGCCCTGTCCCTGGTGCTGATCCGATGCAGCATTATCTCCAGGTTATTTCTGGTAAAACTTCATCATTGATCGCGGCCTCCTGCGTCTTTGGCGGTATGGTCGCCGGGCTAAATCAGGAACAGCTATCCGCCCTTTCATGCTATGGCGAAGAAATCGGTACGGTGTTCCAGCTTTCTGATGATCTCATCGATGTGACGTGTGATAACACCGGAAAAACTCCGGGCACAGACCTGCGTGAGGGGGTCTGGACGCTTCCGACGTTGATGTTGCGTCAGGCCGCGCGCGAGCAAGATGGGCGGCTGCTGAGCTTGCTAGAGCAGGATCTCAGCGCCGATGAGGGAAAACTTGCTGAAGCACTTCAGCTATTGCGCGCTAACCCCATCATTGCTGAGGCTCGTACTGAAATCAGCCGTAGAGCTGAGGTGGCGCGGGGCTATCTTGCCGTACTGCCTGACGGCGAGGCCAAAGAAGGTCTCTCAGCGCTATGCGATCAAGTGGTGAGTCGTTCTAGCTAAGTTTTCTTTGTACATGTGTTAGCCCCGTACTTAACTAAGTACGGGGCTAACACATGTAGCTTCTATTACCAGATACGAACGCGCTTATCCGAGTCAAGCCACAACTGATCTGTGGGCTGAACATCGAAGGCTGCATAGAACGCATCAACATTCTTGACGATCTGGTTGCAGCGGAACTCGCCAGGGGAGTGCGGATCGATAGCGAGCAACTGTGCAGCGAGTTCCGGGCGACGCTTGGTCTGCCAGATCGTTGCATACTGCTGGAAGAACTCTTGGGTGCCAGCAATATCGGTGACCTCATCAACATCGTTGCGGCCGTTGGCTAGCTGCCAAGCCTTGAAAGCAATGCTGACTCCGCCCAAGTCGCCGATATTTTCACCGATAGTCAGGCTGCCATTGACATGCTGATCGGGAACTTCCTGGGGGTATAGCGCATCAAACTGCTCAATCAGAGCGTGGGTGCGGTCCTTGAAGGCTTCCTTATCGGCCTGGGTCCACCAGTCGCGCAGCGCACCATCGCCGTCGCAGGTGGCTCCTTGATCGTCAAAACCGTGACCAATTTCGTGGCCAATAACAGCGCCGATACCACCGTAATTGGCAGCAGCGGTTGCATTGAGATCAAAGAACGGCGGCTGCAAAATAGCGGCTGGGAAGACGATCTCATTACGCAATGGGTGGTAGTAAGCATTCACCGTCTGCGGCGACATGAGCCATTCGTCGGGGTTCATGTCTCCCATGGCGCGATTGATGTCGTAGTCCTGATGGAACTCCGAAGCGCGTAGGCGGTTGCCGATAAGATCATCAGAACTGATCTCTAGCGCGGAGTAGTCCCTCCAGCTATTGGGGTAACCGATCTTCGGAGTGAATTTGGCAAGTTTGTGGAGCGCTTCTTTCTTGGTCTGGTCAGTCATCCAATCCAGATCCATGATGGAACGCTCATACGCTTTAAGCAGCCAGCCTACGAGCTCGTCCATGCGCTGCTTGGCTTCTACCGGGAAATGGAGGTCGACGTAGAGGCGACCGACTGGCTCGCCAAGGGCACCCTCAACCCGGTTTACTCCACGACGCCAGCGGTCTTCGAGCTGGGGAGTGCCAGAAAGCGTGGTGCCGACGAAGCTGAAACGCTCAATTTCCATTGCCTCAGTCAGCGACATAGCTAGAGCTGAGGTGATATGCCAGACGGCCCATGCGCGCCAGTCATCGAGCCGTTCTGAAACGAGCAGAGGCTGTACGCCTTCGAAGAAGGAGAGTTGGGCAACGATCAATTCGGCGAATTTAGCTGGATCCCACTCGGCGCCAGCAAGGAACTCATCGAAGAGGAGGCCGGGGTAGTCAGCACGGAATTGTTCAAGCGTGCGGGCATTCATGCTGGCGACCATGTCGCGGCAACGTACATTGTCCCAATGTTGGGCAGCGATCTCAGTTTCCAAGGCCATGACCTGCTGTGCTTTTGCCTCGGCGCCAGATACACCAGCAAGAGCAAGTAAACGTCCCATATGTGCGACGTATTCGGTGCGGATCTGTGCATGCTCATCGAGACGGTAGTAGGCCTCATCTGGTAGGCCGAGCCCGCTTTGGCTGACGAAAAGAAGGTAACGCGAGGGCTGGAATGGGTCGGCATCAGAACCGATACCGATTAGCGAGCCGAGATCGTGACGGTGCATCCAGCCCATTAGCGCCATGAGGCCAGCAATGTCATGGACCTCATCGACCTTTGCCAACAGTGGCTGGAGTGGGGTGGTTCCGAGGGATTCTAGCTTTTCGGTATCCATATACGAGGCGTAGAGATCCGCGATCTGCTGCTGCGGAGTTCCGGCTTCGGCGCCTTGCGGTAACGAGGTGATGATGTCCCTGACAGCGTCTTGGGAAGCCTCGTGTAGCTGCATGAATGCGCCCCAGGAAGCCTTATCGCTGGGAATCTCTGTCTCTTCCAGCCACGTCCCATTGACGTAACGGTAAAGATCGTCTTGCGGTCTGATTGAAGTCACCATAAGACGATCCTACGCAGTCTGAAGGTCAGAGCTTCTGCCCCCTCCCCAAACGCTGCACTTAACGTCAAACGCTGCAGTTATTTCTGCAGCGAATGACAACAAGTGCAGCATTTGCGGAAAAAGAAAAATTGGGCTGTGGATAACTCGTTTTCCTGAGCCAGAAACTCGCATAGTACCGGCATGGGAATTGAACGTTATGAAGATTTACGACGGCAGGGGATGAGTCAGACTGCCATCAGGCAAGCGTGCCTGCGTGGCGAGCTGGTTCGGGTAGTGCGAGGGATCTATCTCTCCGGCGATCTGCTGCCGTCAGCACGGCATCTGGAGCGGATGCGAGCAACTGAACTACATGCCGGGAGTGCTTTCTCGCATCATTCTGCTGCTTTAGTGCTAGGGATTCCGGTTCTGCGGATCCCCGATGAACCTGAGATCGTAACGACGTCGTCACATGGGTATTTTCGTGATGGACGTAAGGTTCGTGCTCGGTCAGCAATGATCCTCGACGTCGATGGTTTTCCCTGCACAGATCCAGCAACAACAGTTATCGATATAGCGCGCGCAGACGGTTTTATTCCCGGGGTGGTTGCGGCAGATTCCTTCTTGCGACATGCGAATACGCCAGAGCTAGCGCCTGGAGAGCTACTCGCTGCTGTCGAAGCAGCCCGGGGCATGCGAGGGATAGCTCAGGCCAGAAGAGCGGTGGCATTTGCTGACCCAGCTTCCGAAAGCCCTCCGGAATCACACAGCCGGGCATTAATGGAAGTTTTTGGCATGCCCCGCCCAGAGCTACAGCTATCTCTCTACGGTATTGACGGTTTGTTCCTGGGTCGTCCAGATTTTGTCTGGCCAGATTTGGGCGTGGTTGGGGAGTACGACGGGGAATCAAAATACTTCGAGTTACGTGCAGATCACGATAATGCGCGAGACGTTTTAATACGCGAGAAGTGGCGTCAGCGAGATCTAGAAAATGCAGGCTGGGTCGTAGCCCGGTGGGGTAAGGCTGACTTAGCTGATCCACGTCGGCTGCAATCAATTCTCCGCGAAGCATTTAGCCATGCGCGACGTCGCAAAGCTGCCTAGCCGCTAAACGCTGCACTTGCTGTCATTCGCTGCAGTTATTTCTGCAGCGTTTGACGTTAAGTGCAGCGTTTGCGGAAGAGAGCTAGCTGACTTCCCACGTGTCCTTACCAAGTAAGAGCTTGTGCAGTGCCTCACGCTTATCAGCGATTCCTGCTTCAGCCTGCGCAATCTGGGCCCGAGCGCCGTCATCATAAGTTGGACGTTCTACATCACGGAAGACTCCGATGGGGGCTTGATCGATAATCCCCTCAGACGTGAGCCTAGAGAGGGAGAAAGCATAAGCCGGGTCGTCACAATGTGAGTCATGTACGACGACCGAGTCCAGCCCAACCTCCGCAATCGGTGCAGTTGTTAAACCGTAGTTAGTACGAATCACACCCATCGAATTATCTGGGCCAAACACAATCGGCTGGCCATGCTCCAGCGGAATGGTGGAGGCTTCAGGCCCTTTGACCTGCTCAAACGCTCCATCATTGAAGATCAAGCAGTTCTGATACACCTCGACGAAGGAAGCACCACGATGGGCTACAGCGGTCTTAATAGTCTCAGCCAGATGCGCCCGTTGCGAGTCCACAGACCTAGCCACAAACGTCGCTTCAGCCCCAAGCGCTAGCGAGATTGGGTTGAAAGGCTGATCCAAGGAACCGGCGGGGGAAGACTTAGTGATCTTGCCCTGCTCTGAGGTCGGGGAATACTGCCCCTTCGTCAGCCCATAGATACGGTTATTGAACATGATGACGGTGATGTTTACATTACGACGTAGCGCATGGATGAGATGGTTTCCGCCAATAGACATTGAGTCACCGTCGCCGGTCACGACGAATACAGCCAAGTCCTCGCGCGACGTGGCAATTCCCGTAGCGATCGGAAGTGCACGTCCATGAATCGTATGTAGGCCATAAGTGTTCATGTAGTACGGGAATCGAGAAGAGCATCCGATGCCTGACACCACGACAGCATTCTCGCGCTTGATGCCAAGCTCGGGCATTAGCCCCTGGAAAGCGGCGAGAATGGCGTAATCTCCGCATCCGGGGCACCAGCGAACCTCTTGATCGGAGACGAACTCTTTACGAGCAACTGGCTCCAAGCTGAGCGGGATATTCTTAAGGCCTGGGCCAATGGGGGCGTCGAGGCTCATCGTGCTTGTCCTTCCAGAATGGCGCAGATGTCGTCAGCAAGTTCAGTGGAGTTAATCGGTAGCCCCCGAACACGCGAGTAAGAGATTGCGTCGATAAGGAACTTTGAGCGGATGATCATGGCGAGCTGGCCGCTGTTCATTTCAGGGATAATGACCTTTTGATACGACGAAACTACGTCACCGGTATTACTGGGTAACGGCGCGATATGGCGTAGGTGCGCATGTGCGACATTGAAACCACGCTTGCGGCAGTTACGTACAGCTTCGAGCGCTGGGCCATAGGTTGAACCCCAGCCAAGGACAAGCACTTCTGCTTCGCCGCTTGGGTCGTCTACGGATAGCTCTGCGATAGTTTTAGCGACCGCATCCACCTTGGCCTGGCGTAGCGCTGTCATCACTTCATGGTTAGCTGGATCGTAGGAAATGGTGCCTATGCCGTCAGCCTTTTCCAAACCACCTAGACGATGTTCCAGCCCAGGAGTGCCAGGAATTGCCATTGCCCGCGCTAGCGTTTCAGGGTCACGCAGATATGGATGGAATATGGGCTGGCCTGCGCCGTCTACAGCGTTGGCTTGGGTAGTGAAGTTTGTCTGGATTGGGGGAAGCTCATCGAGCTCTGGGACCCGCCAGGGCTCGGCTCCGTTGCCAAGATATCCATCAGTAAGCAAGATGACGGGGGTGCGGTATGTAATCGCGATACGGCAGGCTTCAACAGCGGCATCGAAGCAATCCGACGGCGACTTCGCTGCGACAACAGGTAGCGGTGCCTCACCATTGCGTCCGTACATGGCTTGGAGCAGGTCTGCTTGTTCAGTTTTAGTGGGCATACCAGTGGAGGGGCCAGCGCGCTGCACATCGACGATGACAAGTGGGAGTTCCATCATGACGGCCAAGCCAATAGCTTCACCTTTTAGCGCCAGTCCTGGGCCAGACGTCGTGGTAACCCCAAGATTGCCAGCGAAGGATGCTCCAATTGCTGAGCAGATTCCAGCGATCTCGTCCTCGGCTTGGAATGCAATGATGCCAAACTCCTTGTGCTTGGCGAGTTCATGGAGGATGTCAGTTGCAGGGGTGATGGGGTATGAGCCCAAGAACAGGGGGAGGTTTGCTTGCTGCGCACCCGCAATTAAGCCCAGTGCCGTGGCCTGGTTGCCAGTGATCTGGCGGTAACGTCCAGGGGCCATGGGGGCAGGATCGATGTGGTACTGGACGGCAAAATCTTCGGTCGTTTCACCGTAGTGGTAGCCAGCCATGAAGGCAGCTTTATTCGATTCCGCGATCTCGGGCTTGTTCTTGAACTTGGCGTTAAGGAACTCCAGCGTTGCCTCAGTGGGGCGATCAAAAAGCCAGGTAAGTAGGCCTAGTGCGTACATGTTCTTGGCGCGCGATGCATTCTTGCGGGTCAGGCCGAAAGATTCGACCGACTTCACCGTCATCGCGGTCAGATCAAGGGCATGGACGTGGTAGCCCTCTAGCTCGTCGCCTTCAAGGGGATTAGTGCTGAAACCAACTTTGGTGAGGTTGCGAGACGTGAAATCTGCGGTATCAACGATCAGCAAGCCGCCTCTTGGCAAGTCCTTGAGGTTAGCTTTCAACGCGGCTGGGTTCATCGCAACCAAGACATCAGGAGCGTCGCCGGGGGTCGCAATATCGGTTGAGGCGAAATTGACTTGAAAACTGGACACGCCCGGCACAGTGCCTTGTGGTGCACGGATTTCAGCCGGGTAGTTAGGCAGGGTCGAGATGTCGTTACCAGCGGCGGCTGCGTCAGAGGTGAACCGGTCGCCGGTAAGTTGCATACCGTCGCCAGAATCGCCTGCGAACCGAATGACGACTCTGTCACGCGTGGTTAGATCGGCCACGTTCGGCCCTCCTTCATCAGGGTTAGCTAGTCGCAATCTTATGACCTACGCCACAAATTCAAAGTGCTGGGGCTGAACCGTCTCACAATCGTGATCTAGTAACGCGGGTAGGCTTACGTAGGTGAATTTCTTTCGACGAGTAACCGCCGCTCTCCGAGATGTTTCTGGTGCGCTCGTCGATGCGCTCAAAGTGGGGTGGGTCTGGGCTGGCATGGGAGCCTCGCTGCTCTTGGTGCTTGGGACTATTACCCCGGCCTATCTTCCACAGAACTCTCCATGGTGGCCGCCAGCACGAGCTCTGAAGCTAGACTCTCGCCCAGTCAAGATCATCGGTACACTGCTCATGCTCGTGGGGGTATCGCTGCTGACTCAATCATGGCTGGCTATCCGAACATTGGTTTATACCAAGGTGCGACATTGGGCGGTGCTGGGCTGGTGGAGTCTGCCGCTGCTCTTTGCCCCTCCGATCTTTTCCCACGATGCTTACTCCTATGCGGCGCAAGGCTGGCTTGTTCGCAATGGCATTAACCCGTATCAAAATGGCCCTGGCGTGCTTCCGGGGGCTTTCGCTGATCAGTCCCCGTGGGTCTGGCGGTTCACCCCGACGCCCTATGGCCCGCTGTCGCTAGAAATTCAGCATGGCATCGTCAATCTTTTGGGTGCGGACCCATATTGGTCAGCGGTTGCCATGCGTTTACCGGCGCTGCTTGGCGTGGTCTTGATTGTGCTCCTGGTACCCCGAATCGCAACCTGGATGGGGATCGATCCAGCTTTTGCAGCCTGGTTTGCCACTCTCAACCCCATCCTCATCACCGATTTTGTTGGTGGTGCCCATAACGACGCATTGATGACGGGAATCGTCGTCCTTGCGTTGTGGTTAGCCACGCTGGACTGGTGGTTGTTGGGAGCCTTCGTCGTAGGAGTTGCAGCGGCGATTAAACAGCCAGCTTTCCTGGCTGCCTGGGCTCTACCATTCATCGGGTATTCCCTGGACTGGCGTCGTTGGCAGAGTGTTTTACAGGCCTTGGCAAGAGCATTTATTAGTTGTGCGGTCGCTATCGGGGCATTTGTATTGATCTCACTGATGACCGGTTTCGATTTTGGCTGGAAGAACGCTATTGGGGTTCCAGGCTCAGTGATCACTGTCTCGCCATTTACCACTTTGGGTCTGATCTTGGGTGCTATTGCGACTCAATCAACGGATCTTTCTCTGTTTAAACCGTACCTGCGTTATTCCCGTCTGGCTGGCATGATCGTGACGGTCGCCGCTATCGGGTATCTGTCGTTGAGGATGTCGCATAAGAAGCCTATAAAAGCATTGTCGTGGAGCTTCCTGGCGGCTGCTTTTGGCGGCCCGGCGCTCCACGGCTGGTATGTCCTCTGGGGCGGGGTGCTGCTGCCGCTTGCGGAGCCTAGCGAGCGGGTTATCAAGATCGCAACCTGGATCAGTGTGGGCTTGTTGTCCTATGCCGCGATCAATATGGCGTGGAGAAATGGGGCGATTGCACTAGGCATAGCCTTCGTCGCTCCGTTAGCGTGGCAGGTATCACATCATTTTCACTCGACGAAAGCACAGGTGTCAGCATGATTGAGTTGCAGCCCAGCCCAATGACGGAGGATGTTCTTCTCGGCGTTGAGGGTGGTGTTGGCTATCTGGTACTCAACCGTCCGCGTCCGATCAACAGTTTGACGACGTCAATGTGCCAGGCCATAGCTGCTGCGCTCAGCGCATGGGAGCACGATGCTCTCGTCACATCAGTAGATCTGACCGGCGTTGGTCGCGGGCTTTGTGCGGGCGGTGACGTTGTCATGGTGCGACAGTCATTCCTCGACGGTGAGCCAGAGCGGGGGCTGGATTTCTTCCGTACTGAATACGCGATGGACGCCCAGATCGCGCATTACCCCAAGCCAGTTACGGTGCATCAGCATGGCTTCGTCATGGGTGGCGGGCTAGGCATTTCTGCGCATGCGTCGAAGCGGATCATTTCCACCGATGCGAGGATCGCGATGCCAGAGACAATTATCGGTTTCTTCCCCGACGTGGGCGTCTGTTGGGAGTTGGCTAAGGCTCCCGGTGAGCTAGGCAAACATATTGCGGTGACGGGTATCCAGGTGGGGGCTGCTGATGCAGTGCTCCTTGGCCTTGCTGATGAGATTGACGGTGACGAGGTCGCGCCACCGGTACTAGAAGACGCTGACTGGATTCGGGAGTGCTACGCCGGTACGGACGCTGCTGCCATCATTGCGCGGCTTGAAGCGTCGCTAGTCCCGGCCGCACAGGAAGCCGCGGCGCTCATTCGGCAGCGTTCGCCGCTATCGGTGTGGGTGGCGATTGAGGCAATTGAGCGGGCTCGTGCCATGAGCACCATTGACGAGGTCTTTGCTCAGGACTTGGCGCTGACTCGCGCTACTGTGACGAACTCAGACTTCTGCGAGGGAGTTCGGGCGCAGCTTGTCGATAAGGATAGGAACCCGAGCTGGCGCCATGCTCGGATTGAGGATGTTGATCCAGCTTTGGTGCAGGAGATGTTCTTAGCCTGAGGCTACAAGCCTGGTTAAGACAGGTCGTAGTCAATCACGACGGGCGCATGGTCGCTTGTGCGCTCGTCGTAGGTTGCGGCCCGGTCTACGCCTCCGCTGATGGCTTTATCGGCTAGTCCTTTTGTGGCGAGGTGATAGTCAATCCGCCAGCCGACATCCTTGGTGAAAGCCTGGCCACGCCACGACCACCAAGAGTAGGGGCCGTGGGTGTCAGGGTTTAACTGGCGTAAGACGTCTACTAGTTTGCGTGGGCCGATCTGGGTGGTGAGCCACTCGCGTTCCTCAGGTAGAAAACCTTCCATCTTGGTGTTCTGCTTGTAATTGGTGACGTCATAAATCTGGTGAGCGATATTGAGGTCACCCATGAGTAAGAACTCACGTCCGCTTTCCTTCGCTGCGGTTCGCGCTTTCGGCAGATACTTTTCGATACTGTGCATGAAGCGCATCTTGCGATCGTATTTGGCTTGGTCTGCGTCTTTTGTAGCGCCTTTGGGGAGATAGAGCGAAGCGATGGTCAGCCCTGGGAAGTCAGCTTCGATGTAGCGGCCCTCATGGTCAAATTCAATACTTCCAAACCCATGGCGGACGGCTTCTGGTTCTTCGCGCGACACGATGGCTACGCCATTGCGGCCAGGGATATCGCCTTGGTTATAGGCCACCTGCCAGCCCGCAAAGATCATTTCGGGGATGAGATCTTTCGGGCAGCGCATCTCTTGGATAGCCACGATGTCGCAGTCGCGGTCTTTTAGCCAGACGTCAAAACCCCGCTTGTGCGCGGCGCGAATGCCATTGACGTTTACGGTTGCGATGCGCATTACGTTCCTTCCAGGGAAGTTTGTCTAGCCATGAAATATGCCATAGGAAATAACAGGTATGGCTCGGTTGCCACATTTTGGCTAGTGTCCGCTTGGCTCAGTAATAGTTTTGAGATAGTGCTTGTAGTAAGCCGTCGTCTCGAAACCTAGAAGATCAAAAGCCATGAGGAGTTCAGTATCAGTACTTTGATGGAATGAGCGCACTCGCTTTATTTCAGGGAATGAGCAGGAAAGCTCTGCCAGGCTACGCAAGATAAATGCAGCGTGTAGTGTTTGGGCATTAAGGGAATGATTGCTAAAAGCAGTGCTTAATTCAGCTATAGCTTGTCCGCCGGAATATTCAACGTGAATCCAGCCGCAAATTTGATGGTTTACTTTGGCTCGTAGCAGCATCGTCAATACCTGGACTCCAGCCCCGATAGCTGCTTGGAAGGTCGCGTTAATTTCAGCGGCGGTGGTGGCTTGAAAACGCTCATCTGCGCGCATATACCGTTCGGCTAGTTCTGCAAGCCACTCAGTAGGCGGTTCGCCCCAGCAAGCTTGAATTACATAGTCCAAGAAAGGCCCTAAGCTCAAATCAGTGTTCTGCTGGGTGAGGGGCAAGGTAATGTCTTGGCGCAGCACGATGGAATCTTGACGGAAACCTCGCCGTAGCATGAAGCGAGAGTCGCGGTTGTCGCGATGTGAGCGACTAGAAATATCGCCGGCAATAACGGTTCTGCCATGTTCGCGGGCTTGGATTTCTGCAGTATCGGCTAAGATTCGGCCGAAGCCGTACCCTTGCAACGACTCATCAACGCAGATGTAAATCTCTGCTAGATCTACATCATGGTATTGCGGGTAGATAGTTTCCATTACCGCGGCAATATCGCCAGAAGTAGTATTGCGATAAGCGAAGTAATGGACTTCATTTTGTGGAGAGCGGGCGGCTAACCGAAACTCTCCAGGCCCATGTAACTGGGCTAGATCGCCCCATTCAGTGATATTGAAGCGATGTATGGCATTGACATAGGTGATCAAATCTTCGTCGTTATCGACGTTGACTTCGTGTAATTCGTAGTCTTTTGGAAGCACCTGGGCTCCTTTTGTCGCCTCATAAGGGATCAATGCCTGAAGCGATTCTATGAGGTGGTCTTTGCTGTGGAAATAGGCGCAGCAGGATTGTTATATTCGCAGCCCTGCTGCGCCTAGATATGTCAGCGGTAATTGGTGAATTGCACGTCGAAATCGAAGTCGGCACCGGTGATGAGTCGCTGCACAGCTTGAAGATCATCGCGGCTCTTGGAACTGACGCGCAGTTCCTCGCCTTGAATCTGGGATTTTGCACCCTTGGGGCCCTCGTCACGAATCAGCTTGCTGATCTTTTTGGCATTCTCTTGGGAGATGCCATTTTGCATGTCAGCGCTCATCTTGAACGTTTTTCCCGAGGGCTTGGGATCAGTGGCATGAATCGATTTCAATGAAACGCCGCGGCGGACCAGCTTGGATTGGAACACGTCATAGACGGCCTTAACACGCTCTTCAGAGCTAGCTTCCATAGCGATCGTGTCGCCAGACCAGGCGATGCTGGCTTCGGTTCCCTTGAAATCGAAGCGCTGAGAAACTTCGCGAGCGGCCTGGTTTAGGGCATTATCGACCTCTTGGCGGTCGGTCTTACTCACAATGTCGAATGAGCTGTCGCCAGCCATGGGACTCCTTCCTTAAAACCTAGTGATCATTGTGCCCGACATGGCGAAACATTGCTGGTTGTTATAACCGAGTGGACGAATGCCTAAAAATCTTGTTAGGCTTATCCGGCACCACGGCAGGTTGCCCGAGCGGCCAAAGGGAGCGGTCTGTAAAACCGTCGGCATTGCCTTCGAAGGTCCGAATCCTTCACCTGCCACGCAAAGACCCCCAGATCGTATGGATCTGGGGGTCTTTTATTATTCGTGGTCTTAGCGCGCAAGCAGTGCTTCTGCGGCGATCTGAGCTGTTTCTGAGTACATCGTTTCGCGCTCAGCAGACGTCATGGCGACGTTATTTTCGGCATCGGTGAGGTGATCTGAGACAGTGAGGCAAACAAGGGCTTCTTTGTGTTCGCGCATGGCAGCTAGGTAAAGCCCGGCTGCTTCCATCTCCACGCCTAAGGTGCCGTAATTGGCCAGCATCGCTGTGGCTTCGGGGCGGTTGCTGTAGAAAATATCGCTGGATAGCACTGCGCCGACGTGGACGTTCTTGTTCATCGCTTGTGCTGCCTGGGCCGCACCGTTAAGCAGCGCATACGACGGGGCGAAGCTCAAGTGCATTCCGGGGACTTCAAGAGCGATGGAGGAGTCAGTATGGGCTGCGCTGCCGATGATGATGTCCCTGACCTTGCAGTCCTTGGAGAAAGCGCCGCAGGTGCCAACACGGATGATGCGCTCGACGTCATAGAAGCGGAATAGCTCTGTCGAGTAGATCGAGATGGAGGGGATTCCCATGCCTGATG
>CAMQXE010000013.1 GCA_947038745.1 uncultured Propionibacteriaceae bacterium
CGTCACCATGAGTCGTCGCAACAAACCAGGCCTCGAACGACGACGGTGGCAACCAAACACCATGCTCAAGAGCCGCATGGAAGTAGCGCGAAAACGCCTGAGAATCCTGAGCCTTCGCCTCGTCAAAGTTGCGCACCTTAGCGTCGGTAAAGAAACAAGAAAATAGATTGCTCACCGCATTAATTCGATGCGGAACACCAGCATCAGTCAGCGTGGCATCGACGATCTGCTGTAGCCGAGTTGAGGCCTGAGCAAGCTGTGCATAAACCTCATCGGTGAGGAGGTTGAGCTGAGCTAATCCAGCCGCAGCCGCAGCCGGATTACCCGACAACGTACCCGCCTGATAAACCGGCCCCGCCGGAGCCAACCAATCCAAAATTTCTGCTGGCCCAGCAAGGCAAGCCAATGGCATACCGCCGCCAATAACCTTGCCGTATGTCACGATGTCGGGGTGCCAGCCTTCCACCTCTCCTTGTAGCCCCCACGCACCACGCGGGCCTACCCGGAAACCAGATAACACCTCATCAAGAATCAGCAGCGAACCGTTGGCATGCGCGATGTCATGAAGCTGTTTATTGAACTGTTCCGGCGGCACGATTACGCCCATATTGGCAGGCACACCTTCAGTGACAATTGCAGCAATATCGCTACCGCGTGCAGCAAAAACTTGCTTCACAGCCTCACTATCGCCGTAAGGAATGACGATGGTATCGGCGGCAATTTCTGGCGGCACCCCTGGCGAATCCGGCAATCCGAGTGTGGCCACACCAGAACCAGCAGCAACAAGGAACGAATCCGCATGACCGTGGTAACAGCCAACAAACTTCACGATAACGCGACGCCCAGTGACCGCACGCGCAACCCGAGCTGCCGTCATTACTGCTTCAGTACCCGAGCAAGTAAAACGCACTCGCTCCACGAATGAAATGCGAGCGCAGATTGCCTCAGCTAGCTCTAACTCGTGTACATTCGGCGCACCAAATGACGTCGAGGTTGCAGCAGCCTGCTGAACCGCAGCCACAACATCAGGGTGAGCATGACCCAAAATCATCGGCCCCCAGGAACCGACCAGATCAACATAACGCTTACCCTCAACGTCTGTAATCCAGCTCCCCTGCGCTGCAACGACAGTCCGTGGTGTTCCGCCAACCGAACCAAAAGCCCGAACCGGGGACGATACGCCACCCGGCATGACCTGCTTAGCCCGCTCAAAGTATTCCTGATTACTCATGACAACTCCTCCTTGAGCCAGCCAGCCAGTTCCGTAGCCCAATAAGTACAAATAAGATCCGCGCCAGCACGAGCAACGCTGGTATGGGCTTCCATGATGACGCGACGTCGATCAAAGGCCCCAGCCGCAGCCGCACCTTCGAGCATTGCGTATTCACCGCTGACGATATATGCCGCTACCGGAACATCAACGTTGGCAGCAGTCTGAGCCACAATATCGAGATAGGCCAAGGCCGGTTTCACCATCACAATGTCAGCGCCTTCTTCGACATCGAGTAGCACCTCTCGCAACGCCTCGCGGGCATTAGCTGGGTCCTCTTGGTAGGCGCGACGATCCCCTTGCAACGAGCACTGCACTGCGTCACGGAACGGGCCATAGAACGCACTCGCGAACTTCGCTGAGTACGCCAACAAGACCGTATCGGTATGCCCAGCCGCATCCAGCGCCTCTCGGATGACAGCAATCTGGCCGTCCATCATTCCCGACGGCCCCAACATCTGGGCCCCAGCCTGCGCCAAGACCACAGCCATCTCGCCATAGCGCACGAGCGTGGCATCATTATCAACATTTCCCTGCTCATCAAGGACACCGCAATGTCCGTGATCGGTGAACTCGTCGAGACACAAATCAGCAATAATTGGCAGACCTGGGCACGCTTGATGAATCCAGCGCACTCCTTGGGCCAAGATGCCGTCAGGATTACTGGCCTGGCTGCCTACCCCGTCTTTATTCAGAGGTACGACGAACAACATGACCGCACCCACACCAGCTTTTTCTGCTGCCTGAGCCGCAGCAACCAGTGACTGCTGGGTGTGCTGAACTACGCCCGGCATCGATGCGATAGGGCGCGGCTCTGTTAGCCCTTCAGCAACGAACAACGGCAAGATCAACTGTGATGGACGCAACCACGTCTCCCGAACAAGGCGTCGGATCTGCGGGGTTTGACGCAGCCGTCGCGGCCGGTGAACTGGTGGTAGCAATTCCATCTCAGAGTCCTTCGCTTGCAGGTTGCTCGCCCCTCGGATTGGGGCAACACGTTGATGTGCATAGTCCATCACACGTTGAGGGACGAAACGAACCAGTGATTGCATTGGCTAGCCGATCAGCAAGACCATCAAGGAACTCGTCACGCTGACCAATCGTGGCAGTGCGACGCAAGCGCTGCCCAAGACGTTGTGCCGTCGCCACTGCTTCAGAATCAAGATCCCACAACACCTCGACATGCTCGGTGAGGAACCCCACCGGAACTAAGAGAACGTCGCGCTCCCCTAGCTGTGCTAACCGTTCCAGTTCATCATTAATATCAGGCTCTAACCATGGCTGATCTGGACGCCCACTCCGCGACTGATATGCCAAACTCCAACGGCTCAACCCCAACCGCGACGCTACCGCAGCACACGTTTCTTGATGCTGACGAACGTAGCGCTCAGGATCATCACCTGGGCCTTCAGCTAAAGGCAAAGAGTGCGTAGTGAAGACCACATAGGGATCGTCAGCATCGGCAAGTGCCGTCGTCACCACCGCCGTGACAGCATCGACGATGCCCGGCAAATCAGCATAAGGCGGCAAATGTCGCACCTTAGCCACAGTTTCAACCTGACCAAGATCTTCTCGATACTGCCGACATGACGAATACGAAGCCCAAGGTGTAGCGAAAAAGGCGAGAATGTCGCGGCAACCTTGCTGCTCCAACTCCGCTACCGCATCCCCGATAAATGGTGGAGTATTGCGGTGCCCCAAAGCAGTGGCAATCGTCACACCGCGCTCTTCCAGCCGAGCAGTCAGCGCAGCCAGCATCGCCTCGTTTTGAGCATTGAGCGGTGAGCCACCCAAGTGCTCATAGTGAGTCGCGACCGAGCGCAACCGCTCGACCGGAATCCCTCGCCCCTGGGCAATACGCTCCAAGAAAGGCCACACATCAGCGACACTTTCAGGTGCGCCAAAACCCACAAGAAGTAGCCCGTCAATCATCGTATCGCCGCCAATGCTGCACTGGCCTGCTTACGGCCATCATCAATACAATCAGGAACTCCTACCCCGTGCAGGGCAGAACCCGCTACCTTCCAGCACGGATTAATCTCAGCTACCGCAGACTCAACAGCGGCTACCGTATCGAGATGCCCAATGATGTATTTAGGCATCACTCGATCCCAGCGCGAGACATCAACGTAGCTAGGCTTGCCAGTGGCCCCGGCCAAAGGACGAACGTAGTTGGTTACTACCTCAACCAACTCGGCATCGGGCAAAGCAGACGTTGGCCCCACTTTTTCTGGGACAAAAGCCCGGATCAATATAGTGCCTTCGGGAGCGCGACCTGCGAACTTGAGCGAGGTGAATGTCGTGCCAGAAATCGGAGCCGCATCCGCTTCCAACCAGCCTTGCAGCTCTGGCTCAGCATGAAAAGCACTACGCGGCCACGCCATCGTCACGATCGCGGTGCTCGCCAAAGGAATCGTGCCTAGCGCATGAGCAGCCGCCGGTACTAGCGGTCCAAGGAGAGTCTTCGTTGATTCAACTCCACCAGCAAAGATCACCGCATCAGCAGCAATATCTTCTCCGGTATCCAGCGTTACTACCCCGTCAGTGACCGCAACCACTGTGCTACCCGAGCGTAATGTCGCGCCTTGATGCTGTAGTTGTTCCATGAGCGCGTCGATAAGCGAGCCAAGCCCCTCTTGAAGCGTTTTGAAAGGAGAAACCTTTGGCTTGCCCTTGCTGGCTGCTCGGGATGCCCGACCACCAAGTACTGAGGCAACGATGAGGCTGCGATGTTCTTTTTCATTACCCCGAAGCGATGGAAGCACCGCGTCGATAGATAACTCATCGACGCTTGCACCATAAATCCCACCGACCATCGGGTCAGCGAAACGTCGCACAATCCCCCCGCCTAAACGCTTCCGGATTAACGTCCCAATCGCCACGTCATGATCAGGCAACTGACGCGGTAAGACCAGATCCAGCCCAGCACGAAGTTTGTCAGCCCAGGACAGCACCGACGTCGTAGCAAATGGCCAAATCTTGGTTGGCAATACCATCCCCATGCCATCAGGAATTGGACGTAATGCTCCCCGCGAATGGAGTGCAACCTTGCGCCCCCCACCAGAACTAAGCACCGCATCGGTAAGCCCCAGTTCCGCGATGAGCTGCATCACGGCAGGCTTATAGGAGACAAAAGAATCTGGACCACGTTCGATGAGTAACTCACCAACACGTTCGGTCAAGATCTTTCCACCCCACCGCTGATCGGCTTCAAGAACGGTGACGCTTGCACCCTCTTGGATACCTTGCCAGGCTGCTGCAAGCCCCGTAATACCACCGCCGATAACGACGAGGCGGGACATTAGCAGCATTCCTGTCGATCACCGGACTCAGTGACAGCCATCGGAAGTAGACGCTTTTGTGGCTCAGCCGGAGGGGCACTACCCTTCCACGCTGGCGGGACATACGGGCATAACGGATCAGTCTCAAGCGGGTCGCCAGTCCAGGCATATGCTCTAGCGCGTGAACCACCGCAGTAATCATGGAAGTCACACACACCACAGCGGCCCTTGAAGCTCGACGGCTGACGTAGAGCACGCATGAGGTCGGTATCGCGGTAAAGCTCAACCAAGGTGCGCTCGCGGACATTACCGACTCGGGTGGGCAGGAAGCCAGAAGGAGTAACGTCGCCAAGATTGCTGATGAACACAATGCCGTTGCCATCGCGAATACCGAATCCACGCGATGCCGGAGAGTTCTCAATCTGATCTCGCGTCATGCCTTTACGCAAAAGTTCCTTCGCGGCAATCCGGCGGAACTGCATCGCTTCGGTGGTCTTGACCCGGAATGGCGATCCGGCAGTGAGTTTGCGCACCTCAATCAAAGTACGTTCAGCGTTGCCCGGAGTCAGCTCTGTGAGCTGCGTACCACGCCCCACCGAGATGAGGAAGAACAAGCTCCACTGCATCACTGTGTGCTGCTTGAGCAGTTCATACATCGGTTCAAGATCTGGGGGTGTATCTGCGGTAATCAACGTATTGATCTGTACCGGCATACCTACGGCAGCAGCATCATCGAGCGCTTTCAATGTCAGATCATAAGTTCCAGGAATACCACGGATACCGTCATGCACCTCAGGCGTCGATGCGTCAAGAGATAGTGAGATTGCCTGGACTCCATGCTCCTTAAGGCGAGCCAGCGTGGTGCGATCCAATAACGGCCCGACAGCGGGCGCCAAAGAGACACCGATTCCGCGCTCACCGGCGGCATCGATCAGAGTCATCAAATCCCGGCGACGTAGCGGATCGCCACCGGTCATCACGACGTGTGGAATCGGATCACCAAAATCGACGATGGTATCGAGAACCTGGATGCATTCGGCAGTGTTAAGTTCGCCAGACATCGGCTCAGGTTGTGCTGTTGCACGGCAATGTTGGCAAGCCAAACCACATGCGTTCGTTAGCTCCCAGTACACGATCATTGGGGCACGGTCATAGGCCCAGTTCACCGGCCGGACTGCACCGATACGTGATGGATGTCCGCTCATCGAATCTCCTTATCCGTCAGGGAATGGACGAGCTCCACAATTCGGGTAAGCACGTCAGGATCAGTTGCAGGGGGTACGCCATGGCCTAGATTGACCACGTGACCTGGAAGTTCACGTCCAGCCGCAACAACCGCACGGACGTGGCTCTCGATTACCTCCCACGGCTGGGTCAGCACCGCAGGATCGATATTGCCTTGAAGTGCCATTCCAGGAAGACGCTTTGCTGCCTGTGCCAGGCTAGTTTGGGCATCAATGCCCATGACGTCAGCCCCGGTAGCTGCCATTGCTTCAAGCAGGGGGCCGGTTTTCGTGCCGAAATGTACTCTCGGCACGGCAGTTCCTAGAGCATTAAAGACGGCTGCGGAATGTTCTTGAACGTAGCGCTGGTATTGCTCCACGCTGAGATTTCCAGCCCATGAATCGAAGAGTTGCACCGCTTGCGCTCCACCGCGAATCTGAGCATCGAGGAAGGCTGCAGAGATCGTCGAAACCCAGCTCAGTAGTGCATGCCAGGCATTCGGGTCTTCGTTCAGTAGCGCAAGAGTATGGGCAAAATCGCGCGATGGGCGACCTTCCACAAGGTAGGAGGCGACGGTGAAAGGCGCGCCAGCAAAGCCAATCAACGGCGTAGTTCCCAGTGCTTGGCTTGATTGCCGGGCCGCTTCAACGATGACGTCCAAGGCTGACGGATCAAGCTCAGGCAAGGCTGCAATGTCGGCAGCGCAGCGGATCGGAGACGCCACTACCGGGCCTGTGCCTGGAACAATCTCCACATCGACACCGGCAAGTTTCACCGGCACCACGATGTCGGAATAGAAAATACCGGCATCTACCTTATGCCTGCGTACCGGCTGGGCTGTGATCTCAGCGACAAGTTCTGGCTGCAAGCACGCATCCAGCATCGACGTATTACCGCGAGCTTGGCGATATTCCGGCAACGAACGGCCAGCTTGACGCATGAACCAGACCGGGCGGGTATCGCTACGCATACCGCGATAGTTATCTAACAGCAAACTCATCGACCTAACCCTTCGATTGCGGTAACGAGATCACTCGTTAGTTGTGCGTCCAGCCCAATGCTGTGGGCTGCTGCAGTTGTTGTTGGTCCGACGGTCAGTACCGTCGTTCGTGCTGGCGGCGTGAGGCTAGCCCAAGCCGCTACTGCGCTTGGCGAGCGCAAGACCACAGCAGAAAACTCCCCGGCCGCTATCTGTGCTGCTACCTCTGGGTTCGGTTCACGTGGCACAGTGTCATAGACCGCTTCGCTAATCGTCGTGATACCGGCAGCTCGTAGCGCTGGAACAGCAGCGGCATGGCTGTTAGCTGAAGTTGGTACAAAAGCCCTACCGGTACGCGGTAACTCGGCAGCAAGCGCTACCCCGGTGGCCTCTGACGGTATGAAATCAACGGGGAATGGCACCGATTGTGCTGTAGCCGCACCAATTGCGGCCAGACGTAAGTCAAACTGTCGCAATAATGCCACTGCGGAGATGACTCCAGGCGCTGCCGCAGTCCACCAACTCCAGGCTCTAGGCGAAGTTAGCACCATCCAATCACCACGTTGGGCTCCAGCAAGTGCAGTGAGTAGTCGGAACCCACGATCAGTTGCCACGGTACGCAAAAGCGGTTCGATTACGGGGGTAGCGCCAGCCTGAGTTACCAGTCGCGCATCAGCACAATTTCTGTCGGGGCGGGTCAATAAGACCTTCATCCCAGCAGCTCCTGGGCAACAGCAAAACCTAACGATTCAGCGTGATCGAGTTCATGGCCCTTAGGCAAGGTAATCGAACGCTCAACCCGACGATCATGGAGTGCAGCGATCAGCGTCAGCTCGTCATGTTTCAATGTCGCATAGGCGCCGATAGGCGTAGTACACGTTGCTTCGATGCCGCGAAGCACAGCCCGTTCAGCGGTCACACAGAGCCGGGTAGCCGGGTCATCGATACTGGTGATAGCGGAGCGGAACGGAGAATCCACGCGACATTCGATAGCCAAAGCGCCCTGTCCTGGTGCGGGTATGAAATCGAGTGGATCAAGAATCTCGGCAGCTTCATCGAGTCGCCCCAGCCGGTCCATGCCAGCAGCAGCCAAGATTGCTGCATCAACCTCACCGTCACGAACCTTACGAATCCGGGTATCGACGTTGCCCCGAATCGGAACGATCACCAGATCGGGACGTCGCTGTTGCAGCCACAGCTCTCGACGTGGGCTCGACGTTCCCACGCGCGCACCGGGAGCCAACTCATCAAGAGTAGAGCCCACCACTACATCGCTTGGGTTTTCCCGAGGCGGGAAGGCAGCGATGGTCAAGCCCAGCATCGAACCAGATGGGAGATCTTTAGTGGAATGCACAGCTACATCAACTTTGCCGTCGATGAGCGCATCACGCAATGCTGCGACGAAAGCGCCCGGGCGAGAAGGGTTAGCCAATGGAATTGTGACATCATCGCCCTCAGTACGGATGATGACGAGTTCGCCTTGAGTACCAGTAGCAGCAGTGATCTGGTCCACAGCCCACTGCGATTGCGTCGTGGCTAGCAGACTTCCGCGAGTTCCTACCAACATGGCTAAACCTCAATTCCATAAAGGGTGTAGAGCGCTCGAAGATACTCATCTAGAGATCCATCCCGAGCAGCCAATCCGGCTCGCGCAGTTGGCGTATGTAAGAAGGTTCCAGTAATCCGGCGTAGAGTCTCAGCTACTGCTGCTGCGGTCTGCTCGTCGTAACGCTGCGTCGCAGCGCTCTGTTCTGCATCGACGATTTCAGTGATGTGGTCGCGTAGCGCGACGCTCGCGGCAGAAGCACTCCGACCTTTTTCTGCTGCCAAGTATTCCTCGACGCCAGAATCAACTAGTGCTCGGGCTGCTTCACATTCGCTATCACTGGCATCTCCACTATGGCTACTGAGATCATCCAACGTGATACATATGACGTCTTCACGGGTAACAGCATCTTCAGCCACGTTGCCAGACAAGGAAAGATCAAGGATCGCAAGCGGCGTAGAGCGAGTTGGCCCGAGCATGGCATCTGTAATTGGTGGAGTTGCGGCCCCGCTACAGCAGATCACGCTTTCTGCCTGAAGCAGCCCTAAAGCCAGATCGTTGGCTGCGGTTAAACCATGAGAAGAGCCAAAAACCTCAGCTCGTCCAGTTGTTGAGGCCACGACGATCTGATCGCAGCCGCGACGAGCTAGATCAGCAACCACTACCCGAGCGAAAGCACCCGTGCCCAAGACCAGAATGCAGCGGTGCGCTAGCGATCCGGTGCGCTGCTCTAATTCTTGGATTCCTGCAGAGGCAAGAGAGCGGCTATAACTGCCCAGTTTGGTCTGAGTCGTCACCGATTTAGACATCGTCATAGCCGCAGCAAAAAGCCGATGCAAGACACCATTTGGCTGGGAGCGCTCATCGGTCGATGCGATCTTGACCTGATGGGAGATTTGATCATCGCCAAGGACCATGGAATCTAGTCCAGAGGCGACGCTAAATAAATGAGTGACCACATCTCGTCGGGCGGTCACTGTCACTGTGCTATTGGCGGCCGGTGAGATCTGTACCAGGGCCTGCCGGAGCGCAGTACTAGCTTTGTGAAAATCAACAGCGTCGACGTAGAGCTCCCAGCGATTACAGGTGCTGATCAGTACATGCCCTCGAACTCCCGCATCAACAAAGTCACCGTTGAGGAGTTTGTCGATTAAAGACTCTCCGGCTTGGGTTAATGCAGACAGTTGTGCCGTGCTGCAGGCGTGGTGACTTGCACCCAAAGAGAAGACCGACACGCTATTAATGGTAGCTGGGAAGCCCTTGCGACACCCAGTCCCATAAATAGCGACATCGTGTCTCAATAATGGCTAATGATGCGGTACTTCAATGATCAACAATGGTGATATCAAGAAAACCCTTTATCTACAACGGGTATTACAGATTAGTGTCACCTAACCCGCAATACCCCAAAAGCCTGTTACTTAGGCCACACTTACCCACAAAATTAGTTGCTTTTATCGTGCCCAATAGCAGCAATCGCGTTCCGAATCCGCTTTGCTGAGACCGTTATATGAGTACCAAGAGTCTGGGCAAATAGGCTGACTCGAAGCTCCTCAAGTAACCAGCCAATGTCGGCGACCTCTCGCGGTAACGGTCCTTGCGGCATAGCTACACATAGTTGAGCATAGAGATCTTCCAACTCCCAGATGATGTCAAGGTTGTCATCATCCCTACGTGGATTTGTAGCACGAGCCTCAACTCGGTGTACTGCTGCTCGCAGGTAGCGGGGCAACTGCCCAAACCATGGCTGCGGCGTCGCACTAATGAATCCAGCAAAAATTAGATTATCGGCTTGCTCCTGTATATCTTTGCGCACGTCTGCGTCATTGACTGTCTCTAGCACCAGAGCCAACCGCTGCCTCCACCGCAAAGCCTCAGCAGCAATACCCACCACACGCTGCATATTCTCGGCATGATCTTGGCGTACTTGATCCTTTAATGAAAGAAAATACTCTTGTGATCTGATCGTCAACGGATCAGCCAAGGTGTCGATGAGATAGCCCACCGATGCTAGCCGGGCATCGGCAAGCAGATCTGGAACCGTCTTATACGGCGAGTTCCCCAACGCCAGCTTTGCTTCCATACCTAGATGCGCAACAACCGATTTGGTCGGATCAGGAATCACCAAACTTACTAATCGACGCAACCCAGCTCGCTGGGAAGCCCCTTGACGTAATTGAGTATCCAGCACAGCCAGGCCCACGGTTTTACCCTCATCTACCAGCGCTGGATAGCCCACCACCGTCATAGAGCCCTGCTGGAAAGTTGCAGTAAGCGGCAATTCGCCAAATACCCATGATGTTGCACCCGTACGAGCGCTGTTCTTCGCCGCCTGAGTAAATTGTTACGACAATTGCTTTGCTAATTCGCGCTGCAACCCGGAAAGCTCATCGCCGTGGGCTGCAACCGTGGCACCGTCAGCGATCTCAAAACGAACCCGCAGATGTGCCGGCAACCCAGCAGGGTTCCAGGCATTTGCCGGTATCTCTATACCGGTCAAATCCGTCAGCGCCCGCCCTAACGCAATCGGGAAAGCCATCGAATGATCAGCGTCAGCGAGCTGCTCTAGTGCTTGAGAAGCAAAGTTAGGAGCAGGAACAAAGCGAGTACGGATATTCTTTGGCAGCCCCCGGATCAATTCCGTTGCTAATTCAGCACGCAGCCCAGGCACTTGCCAGGTAAACGGCTCGGGGCTGATCTGATTAAGCACTTTCAATGGAACCATTACCGTCACACCATCGTGGCCCGTCCCTGGGTCAAAGGTATAGGTGATCGGGAAAGTGAACTCCCCTTCACACCAGTCATCAGGAAATGCTTGTTCATCAAAATCATCGGACTCTGGATCGATGAGATCGTCAAGGCTCAGATCAAGAAGCTGCTCATCATGGTGTCGCGCAGTACGCCACCAGCTATCAAAATGACGCTGGCTCACAACCTCAGCAGGAATCCGAGCATCATAGAACTGCGCTAGCTGAGCATCAGAGATTAAAAGGTCGCGGCGTCGCGTGCGTTCTTCCATTTCTTCTGCTTGTGCACGCACCGCTTGATTCCGCGCAAAGAAATGATGGCGAGTATGCCAATCACCTTCAACCAGGGCAGACTGAATAAAGATCTGTCGGGCTTCGGCTGGATTGATCCGGGCATAGAACACCTGACGGTGATCCACAATCGGCACACCTAGCAGAATCACTCGCTCATAAGCTACGGCAGCGCCACTCTTTGCTGACCAATGCGGCTCAGAATACTGACGTTTTAGTAGATGCTCACCAGCTTGTTCCACCCAAGCAGGGTCAATTGCAGCGACAGTTCTAGCCCACAGCCTGGTAGTTTCCACTAACTCAAAAGCCATCACGAGGTTCGGCGGCTGCTTAGCCACACAGCTCCCCCGTTGGATCGCAAATTTCGCCCCACGAGCGCCCAGATATTCCTGGGGGCCTAGCCGGATACGCTTACGCAACGGCAGGTTCGGATCAACATGACGAACATCAGCCAACCCAATATGGCTCAACAAGCCGGCTAAAATCGCCGTATGAATATCGGCCTGTGTGCCGGGAATATCGTTGCGTTCTAGACCTAGATCGTGACATGCCTCCCGAAGCTGCGCCACGAGATCTTGCCACTCCCTAATACGCAAGAAATTGAGATATTCCTCTCGGCAACGACGCCGAAACGCATTACCGGATAGTTCCTTTTGCTGCTGGCGTAGATATGACCACAATCGCCACACTGCTAAGAAATCAGAGTCTCCCGGCTCCCCTGTCGTCTCACCTGTGAGGATCGCGTCCGACCAGAACCGACGATGTAATGCGTCAGCCGCATCTCGATGTTCTTGTGGACGCTCACGCGGATCTTGTATCGATAAGCCCGCCACAATTGCAGTAACTTCACGTAGACAATGCCGTTCTGCGGCAGCGATTAGCATGCGGCCCAGGCGAGGATCAACCGGAATACGCGCCAGCTTCTTACCCACAGCAGTCAGCTTTGGCGTACCAGACTTACCACTTGCTAAAGCGCCTAGCTCATCTAGGAGACGTAACCCATCATTGATCTGCGACCGGTCAGGGGCTTCCACAAACGGAAAATCAGCAATATCACCTAACCGGGCATCTGCCATTTGCAAGATAACGCTGGCTAAGTTAGTCCGTAAAATTTCTGGCTCGGTGAACTCAGGACGTAGTGAAAAATCTTCTTCGCTGTAGAGCCGAATAGCGATACCAGGCGCGACACGTCCGCAGCGTCCTGAGCGCTGATTAGCACTAGCCTGGCTAATCGGTTCGATCGGTAGGCGTTGCACTTTTGTCTTGGCGCTATAGCGCGAGATACGTGCCATACCAGCGTCGATGACATAGCGAATCCCCGGAACAGTCAGCGACGTTTCAGCGACGTTGGTAGCCAAAACGATGCGGCGGCCGCTGTGAGCCTGAAATACCCGGTGTTGTTCTGCTGTAGATAACCGCGCATAGAGCGGCACAATCTCGGTATTACGGAGCCGCTGGCCTTCTAGATGTTCGGCAGTATCGCGGATTTCACGCTCACCAGAAAGGAACACCAAGATATCGCCATTGCCCGCTGCCGATAGTTCCGTTACCGCATCAGTAATAGCGTCAAGCTGATCTCGCTGAGTTGCCTCAGTTACCTCAGTTTTAGTTGCGCTATCGTCATAAAGCGGACGGTAGCGAAGCTCCACC
>CAMQXE010000014.1 GCA_947038745.1 uncultured Propionibacteriaceae bacterium
TGCCAAGGCTCGTAGATGAAGGGCCAGATCGGCAGGGAAATCTGCAACTCTAGCCGCGACGTAGTCTTCGCCACTTGATCCAAATGGCACAACAACGCGAACCTGATAGCCAGCTTCCGCGAGCGTTCTCCTGGTCTGGAGGCTGATCCCGTACAGGAATTGGAACTCCACTCCCTCGCGCGGCGGGGTACTGCGTTCTAGCGCATCCCTCGTAATAGCAATAAGCCGACTGTCATGAGTCGCGACCGTGATCTTTGCGGTCCCAGCGAGGAGGTCACGGAACGTAGCGACATAAGCTAAATCCGTTTCATGCTTACTCAGCACTCGCGCGCTACCTACCCGGTCGCTACGTTTGATAAGCGCTACCCGCGCCCCTGGCAAGTCGGCAAACTCTAATAATGCAGCCTGGGTTTCGGGGAAAGACAAGACAGCAGTAACACCTATTTCACCAAGCTCGGCTCGGAGCTCTTTGGCTACTACTAGGCCAGCAGCCATAGTCTCGGGGTCATCAAGAATCAATGTGACTGGGATGCTACAGACCTTTGCTGATCGTGCGACGATCGCGACATTTTCCAGCACAGTTTCTGGCTTTGCTTCACCAACAAGGCCAAGCGAAGTTAGCCGAATGGCCAGTTCTACATGTCCGCACAGACCCGATGATGTAATCGCGTCAAGATGGTCAAGGTACCGCAGGCAGGCCTGCTGTGGGTCTGTAACCTCCCGTAGCTCAAGATCGTCCAGGGTGACCACTAATCCATGTTCGATGAGTGCAGCGGCTGCAACTAAGGCTCCGGCGCAATCTCTGGCCGGAACAAAATGTGCGTTCACATCAGCGCTTGTGGGCAACGCATGCACTGTGCGCTGCACTATAGAACGCGCTAAAGCGGAACGTTTCTTTGCCACAACACCCATACCAACTCCTCATCACCGGCCTTGCAGCACCACTCTAGAGGGACATGATTGCTACGGTGAGCAATAGTTGTCTCGTCCTTCTATCTGAGCGGCGACCTGTGGGCTAGTTCGCACTTTGAAACCCCGGCATTCTTGGCATATCCCTATCTCGGCACACTGGGGCTATGCATGTCGACCACCTCACCTACGCAGTAGCTGCACATGAAGGACTAGTAGCGACGGTTGAGCGCCTTGAGGGGCTTCTTGGCAGTCGCTTCCGCGATGGCGGAGTCCACCCGAGCTTTGGGACCCGAAATAATATTTTGCCGCTGGCCGATGGCCGCTATCTAGAAGTTGTCGAAGTCCTAGACCATCCAGCAGCAGACAAAGCTGTCTACGGTCAGGCAGTTCGCGCTCGCTCCGAAATGGGCGGAGGCTGGATGAGCTGGGTTATTTCAGTTCCCGATCTATCACCATTTGAGCGACGCCTAGGACGGGAAGCCGTTACAGGTACGCGAGTGTTCCCAGATGGACGTCGCCTTGACTGGCAGCAGATCGGTTTGCGTGGTGTTCTCGCTGACCCGCAGCTACCCTATTTCCTTAAGTGGGAATCTGAAGCTGACGTTTTGCCCCAGGCTTTGCCCGGAACCATCAGCGTTGATTCCTTGGAGATTGCTGGCAACCGTAAGCGTCTTGAAGATTGGCTGGGCGCCCCGGTGGTGGAAGGCAAAAATGACGGTATCGAGCTGATCTTCACAGCCGAGAACGGTCACCCTGGCCTAAACGCGGTAACTTTCATCCGCGAGGATGGTGTCCCCGTCCGAATCTAGCGCGGTTTGCGTAACCCTAAGGCAGCGAGTGCCTCATGCACGGTAGGGACCTGCACCACTCGCTGACCAGGGCGACGAGTTACTTCGCTCCCGGCTGGAATGATCGCGGTATCAAAGCCAAGCCGGAAAGATTCAGCGAGCCGACGATCAATCCCTGGAATACGGCGGAGCTCACCAGCTAAACCGACTTCGCCTAATGCAACGACTTTCTGCGGGAACTCAAGATCCCAGGCGCCAGAAGCGATAGCCGCAGCAATTGCAAGATCTGCCGCAGGGTCAATCAATCGAGCGCCACCAACAGTTGCCGCATAGACATCTTTGTCGGAAAGCCGTACCCGAACTTTGCGCTCTAAGACGGCCAAAATCATGGCAACCCGGTTGTAATCCATACCTGACACCGTTCGCCTTGGAGACGGCGTTGCAGACCCTGCAACAAGTGCTTGAACCTCAGCCAGCAGGGGGCGACGGCCTTCCATCGTGACGGTAGTACAGGTACCTGGAGTTGGGACCTCTAATGCAGTGGTGAACAGCCCAGAGGGATCAGGCACTTCAACGATGCCGGTGTCTTGCATCTCGAAGCACCCTACTTCATCGGCTGGGCCATAACGATTCTTCACTGCCCGCACCATACGGAAACCGGTATGCCTGTCCCCTTCAAAGTTCAAGACCACATCGACAAGATGTTCAAGTGACCGCGGGCCAGCGATTCCACCATCTTTGGTGACATGCCCAACGATCACGACAGCCATACCCCGCTGCTTGGCCACTCTCACAAGCGCACCGGTCACCTCACGAATTTGGGTCACTCCACCAGGAGAACCGTCTGCTTCAGCGATGCTGATCGTCTGAACCGAATCCAGCACCATCAAACTAGGATTAACGTGTTCAATATGGCCAAGTACCGTACCCAGATCATTCTCAGCAGCTAAGTAGAGTTCATCAGCCAGCGACCCAGTACGCCCTGCCCGTAGCCGAACTTGAGCAGCCGACTCCTCACCAGAGACATAGAGCGTACGACGTCCTGCTTTGGCCCAAACCGCCGCAACTTCTAGCAACAAGGTAGATTTTCCAACCCCTGGCTCTCCTGCTAGCAAGATCACTGCTCCGGGGACTAAACCACCGCCCAATACTCGCTCAAGCTCACCAATACCGGTATGGGCGCGCATAGCCGCATCGGCAGGAACATCAGCAATTGGTACCGCATGGGAACTAGGTACATTCGACTGTACCGAATTAAGTTTCGGGGAACCCAGCTCTGCCACTGATCCCCACGTCTGACATTCGCCACACCGACCTACCCATTTAGCTGACTGCCAACCACACTCAGAACAGCCATACATCGGGCCTTTAGCTTTCACTACTCGCGCCACAGTTCCTCCTCAGACCACCAGCGTAGGAGGTAGCACTGACAATTCTGATTTAGGTAAGTTCAAAACGTTGCTGCACCGGAGTTGCACCGCTCACTGTCCACGTAGCTAAATACGTTCCGGCTCCCAGCTTTTGCGGGGATAACTCACACGAGCCGACAGAGCGCTTAGTTTCCCATGCTGCTTTCCATTCCAAACCCTTGCCTGGATCAACGGTTCCATTCTTATCGCCCACCGTGGCCCAGCAGTCCTTAGAGGTCCAGATCGTGTCATTACCAGAGGTAATGACCAGCTCCGCATTCTGCCCAGTGATCGCAAGAATGCAGGTCTTTGCACCCCCATTCGTCACGGCGAGAGAAAACTCTTCCTTCTCCCCCGACTTAGCGGCGGTGGCACCACTAATAGCTAGCGTAAGTTTCACTGGATTACATGCTTTAGGTGGGCCAGCAGTAGCCAGAGGAGCTGGCGTTGGCGTCGCTGCCGGGGAACGAGTAGGACGCGATTGTTGAACTTGAGCCGTCACAGCTTCAGTAGCTGCGGCGTTACGCTGCCTGCCATGCACAAGTGCAGCAATACCCCAGACGATCAGCCCAAGTAGAGTGCATAAGATCACCAAAACCAACGCTCTACGCCGCCAGTAGACGCTGGCAGAAGCCTTTCCATCTGGTACTTGTGATCCCTGCATGGGGCGAGCATACGGCTTTGTGGCGCGGCCTTGAAGCGTCCACGCCGGTAGCCTAGTGACCATGTCCGTTGTTGAGCAGATCATGTCGTGGTACGACGTCACCGCGCGCGATCTGCCATGGCGCCGCGACGAGACAACTCCTTGGGGCATCCTTGTGAGCGAAATCATGCTGCAACAGACTCCCGTCGCTCGAGTCCTAGAACCATGGCGACGCTGGATTGAGCGTTGGCCCACTCCCGCAGATCTAGCCCAGGCAAGCCCTGCTGAGGTCATCACTGCCTGGGGTCGGCTGGGCTATCCCCGGCGAAGCCTGCGGCTCCACACTTGCGCGAGCACAATCGTCGAACACTTTGATGGTGCTGTGCCTACGACCTATGACGAATTGCTTTCGCTTCCAGGCATCGGTGATTACACCGCTGCTGCTGTGGCCTCTTTTGCCTTTGGCCGACGGGTTGTTGTCCTTGATACCAATGTGCGTAGGGTTTTGGCCCGGCTATTCCAAGGTCAGCAATATCCTGGCCCGAGTGTGACGAAAGCTGAGCGAGCCTTAGCAACGACGTTGCTGCCCGATACTGCCAATGCCCCACGCTGGGCTAGCGCCAGCATGGAATTGGGCGCCGTGGTGTGTACTGCTCGGGTGCCCCAGTGCGACCGGTGCCCTGTGACGACGTCATGCTCCTGGCAGGCGCAAGGCAAGCCCGCTGGCGCTGCGCCCCGAAAGCAAAGTTACGAGGGCACTGACCGTCAATGTCGCGGCAAGATTTTGTCCCAGTTACGCGAACACCACACTATTGCGACGACGGCGATAAGTGGGCTGGCCCCCGCCGATCAGCTTGAACGCTGTCTGACGTCATTAATCGTTGATGGGCTGATCGTGCGCTCTGGCGGTTATCTCACCTTGCCCAGCACAATCCCAGCTCTGAGCCGCGACTGATTTTCCGAATAAAGCTGCGGAGCCTTGCGAACTTCACCCATCACATTCTCGCCCATGATCCATGCAATCGGTGCGGTGATGAATGTCACGAAACCGAGCGATCCCAAGATCAGTACTGCACCAGATAAGTGAGTGCTCCTACTCCACCAGCATTGGGACATAACCGATCTGGGGTGTGGGCTAGGTCAATCACCTAGCCCACACCCCAGCGAGCAAATGTTTATGCAAGCAGCAGCGTGCTACTCCGCGTCGAGATCGGCTTCGATCAATGCTGCGATCTCTTCGACCGCCTCAGCGTCATCAGATGTCACAGTGATCGCAGTACCTTTGGTAGCGCCCAAGGTCATGATGAGTAGCGGAGAGGCAGCATCAACCTCATTTTCTGCGTCCGTTGACAAGAGCACCTCGTCATATTTCTCAGCGACCTCAGCGATGATTGCTGCGGGGCGCGCGTGGAGACCAACTGCTGACCCCACGATGACTGTTTTACTTGGCATGTTCCACCTCTATCTGAGAAGCCGCCCGAGCCTTCATACCCTTGAGTAGGAGCACCAAAAGAGCGGAAACTACTGTTCCTGCAACGATAGCGAGAATGAAGCCCAATCGGTTATCCATTGCAAACAAAACGAAGATTCCACCGTGAGGTGCTTTTGATGCAACACCCAGCAACATGCTCAACGCACCTGTTACTGCACCGCCAGCCATCATCGACGGAATGATTCGTAGCGGATCAGCCGCCGCGAATGGAATCGCACCCTCGGAGATGAATGACGCGCCCAATAACCATGCAGCCTTGCCATTCTCACGTTCTGGCTGAGTGAATAGAGCCGGACGAATCGCCGTCGCGAGCGCCAACGCCAGCGGTGGGACCATGCCCGATGCCATGACAGCAGCCATGATCTTCATGGAGGCAACGCTGGTCAGTGACAGGCCAGCCGTGGCAAATAGGTATGCGGCCTTATTCACCGGACCGCCGAGGTCAAAGCACATCATGAGGCCAAGAACAACGCCCAACAACACTGCCGACGAGCCATTCATTGAGTTAAGGCCATCCGTCAACATCTTCATCAGGCTAGCCAATGGGCCGCCCAAGATGGTGTACATCAAGCCACCAGCAATCAGCGTTGTCAGTAGCGGAATAATGACTACTGGCATAAGACCAGACAACCAGCGCGGAGTCTTCCAGCGCGAGATCAGCGCGGCAATAACGCCTGCCAGCAAACCACCGACGAGACCACCGAGGAAGCCTGCGCCAACAGCACTCGCTACTGCACCCACGATAAAGCCCGGAGCAATACCGGGACGATCAGCGATACCGAAGGCGATGTATCCAGCAAGAGCCGGGACTAGGAAACCGAAGCCCAATGCTCCGAGCTTGAAAAGGACTGCGCCTAGATACACGAAAATGCGCATATGACCTAGAGCATGGGGCGCGAGATCAGCCGGAGGAAGATTCCAGAATTGGTACTTGGTCACGATATCGCCAGCATTTGTGGTGATGTCATAGCCACCAAACAAGAAGCCCAGCGCAATAAGCAAACCGCCTGCTGCGACAAAGGGGATCATGTAGGACACGCCCGTCATCAACGCCTGCTGCGTCCGCTTACCTAGCGATAACGACGACCCAGCTGCTGTTGCCTCGGTAACCGTGGTAGCCGCAACAACCCGACGTGCCGAGGGATTGTCGATAGCGTCGAGCGCTTCCTGCAACATCACCTTCGGCTCGTTCACCGCACGCTTGACGCCAGACTCAATGACCGGCAGACCAGCGAAACGCTCACGGCCTTTGACACCCACGTCGGTCGCGAAGATCACTGCATCGGCAGCCTCGATCACGCTTGGATCAAGTTTCTGCGTAGACGATGAACCCTGCGGTTCCACCTGGACGTCGATGCCGAGTTCTTTACCAGCATTGACCAGATAATCGGCAGCCATGTAGGTGTGCGCAATACCGGTCGGGCACGCAGTAACGGCAACAATCTTCTTTGCCCCTACCGCTGGAGCTACCTGTACGGCGGCAGCAGTATCAGGCTGTGCCGGTTCCAGGGCTTGCGTAATCAGTGCAACTACCTCATCCGCAGTCTGGGCTTTACGAAGTGAACTCACAAACTCTGGCTTCACCAAAGCCCGAGCAAGTTTCGTCAGAAGTTTCATATGATCAGCGCCGCCATCTTCAGCAGCAGCGATCAGGAATACCAGATCAGATGGGCCATCCTTGGCACCAAAATCTACTGGGTGGCTCAGCCGAGCAAAGCCCAACGAGCCTTCACGAACAGCAGCCGAACGGCAATGTGGGATCGCAAAACCACCAGGCATCCCCGTTGGGGACTTAGCCTCGCGAGCCAAAGCGTCTGCAGCAAGACCAGCAGCATCAGCTCGACCCGCTTCAGCAACGACACCGGCAAGCGCACGGATGGTGTCGTCTTTGGTCTGGCCAAGGTTCACATCAAGCCTGACCAGGCTTGAGTCAATCAAAGCACTCATTCCATGTTCCCTTCATGAGCTAGATCGAGGCGGCGCACTGCCACCTGCTCCACGTGGAGATCAGACGGACTCGGTACACCCGAGCCCGGGAGCCCGGCCGCAGCCGAGCCATGCGCAACGGCTGCCCGTAGACAGTTGGCAGGCGATTCGCCCGCTTCATGCGCAAGAAGATAGCCAGCCAGCGATGAATCCCCAGCGCCTACTGTTGATTTGACGATGGTTGGTGGTGGGCTTGCGAACCAGTCCCCAGCCGCCGTCGAGAGGAGTGCACCAGCACCGCCAAGCGTCACCAATACCGCTCCAACTCCATGCGCGCGTAACGCGGCAGTTGCAGCCTGGATCGGAGCAAAATTGCCACGAGCGGCAGCAGCTTCCAGCTCTACACCATCGACTCCAGTGAGCTGCCCCAATTCCTCAGCGTTGGGTTTGAGCACATCAGGAGCCACGTCATGTAGCTGAGCTGCCAACGCTTGCAAGGGCCCATCAGAGGTATCTACTGCAACTCGGGCGCCAGATCGCTGAAGCTCACGAGTCAATGTCACATAGCTGTCTTGTGGCAAACCAGGAGGTAATGACCCGGCCAATACGAACCAGGATGCCTGCCCTGCTTTCGCGCAAAGAGCGCTGCTAAAACGACCAAGGTCCGCGCTATTTAGCGGACTTCCGGGCTCATTGAACTTTGTTGTCGTGCCATCAGCTTCCACCACAGTGAGGTTGGTTCGAGCTGATTGCTCCACTGTGATTGCTTGCGCAGGGATACCGGCACGCTGAAGTGCTTTCAGCAAAGGATCGTCTATCGCACATGGCAATACCGCGAGTACCGGCTGGCCTGCAAGAGCCACCACATGGGCTACGTTCACGCCCTTGCCACCTGCTTGATCGCGAACTTGAGTTAGTCGGTGTACTCCCCCGCGAGCAAGCTCTTGTGTGATGAGCGCGCTGCGATCAATTGATGGATTAGCGGTAAATGTGATGATCATGCGACAACTACCTCAATTCCCAGTTTCTCGATAGCAGACCGCATCTTGGGGCTGGCTGCTTCATCGGTAACGATGCAATCTACGTCGGTTAGAGCAGCGAATGAATAACCTGCTTCAGCGCCCCACTTACGCGAATCTGCAAGTAAAACGACCCGTTTTGCGGCCGCGATCATGGCTCGTTTGACGGCAGCTTCTTCGGCTTGGGGAGTCGTGAGGCCAAGGTCTTGAGTAAGACCATTTGTACCGATGAAAACAATGTCTGCGCGCAGTGAATTAAAACTTGCGACCGCTTCCGCACCTACAACTGCAAGGGTGACTCCTCGTACCGCGCCAGCAACGATACGCACGCTGAGATCATCGCGTGATGATGCCAATGTAGCCAGCCCGACGCTATTGGTCAGTACTGATAACCCGCTTGGCAGTAGTGCAACCATTCGAGACGTTGATGTACCTGAATCCAAAATAACTGGGCCGGTGAGTGAATCTGGGATTAGACCCACCGCCGCCTGTGCGATGCGTTGTTTTTGTTCAGCGGCGGTCGCGTCTCTGGTAGTTAAGTGCACATCCCCCAAGAGCATCTGCTCTACAGGTATTGCCCCACCGTGCACGCGTGTCAGGATCTTTGCTTTTGCAAGAACATCTAGGTCGCGGCGAATAGTTTCTGGGGTGACGTCGAATTGCAGCGCAGCCTCAGCAACCGACACATTGCCGTTGGCATGTGCTAACTGTGCCAGTTCTTGGCGACGCTCTGCTGCGTACATCACACCCCTCCAAAATGTTGGTTTGGTTATGATATTGACCTAAGGCCTTGTCAATGTCAAGCAATCCAACATAAAATCAAAAACAAGCAAAGATCGGAGGAGACATGTACGACCAACTCCACGGCACTGGTGTCGTTCCAGGTGTCGCAGCAGGGCCTGTCATCTGGGCCACCCCCCACCAAAGCCTCCCGGAGCGCTCACCGACTCTTGCCGAGGACCAGCGAGAGGCTGCCGCGATCCAATTCAGCACCGCTGCTGACACCATCGCTGAACGTCTCACCGAGCGCGCTTCTCATGCAACTGGCGTCGCCACTGAAGTTCTCGGTGCTAATGCAGCACTGGCCCGCGACCGGGGCTGGCGTAAAGCGGCGCTAAAACTCATTGCGGCAGGAAACCCACCAGACTGGGCTACTGTCGAAGCCATTGGCCAGTTCGTCGATACCTTCACCAAGCTCGGCGGCCTCATGGCAGAACGCACCACTGATCTGCTCGATATTCGAGATCGAGTACTAGCTGAGCTTGCGGGTCTACCTGAGCCTGGGATCCCCGCACCTAGCGAACCAAGCATCCTTTTTGCTGAAGACCTTGCCCCCGCAGATACTGCGGGGCTTGACCCTGCACTCATCGTGGCACTGTGTATCGAACATGGTAGCCCCACTAGTCACACCGCAATCATCGCTCGCCAGCTAGGTATCCCCTGCCTGGTAGCCGTATCTGATCTGCGCAGCATTGCTGCTGGCACACAGATCCTTGTTGATGGCAAGAACGGCACTATCGATGTGAATCCTGATCCGACGACGGCAGCCACCGCTGTTGCCAATGACGAACACCGTCGAGCCGCTATCCGAGCTTGGCACGGCCCAGCCGTTCTCGCTGACGGCTCTGCGATCCAGCTTCTTGCCAATGTCCAAGATGGCCCAGGCGCTCGTACCGCAGCCGACGTTTCAGACGCCGAGGGAATCGGACTGTTCCGTACCGAACTGTGCTTTCTCTCCGCCCAAACTGAGCCAAGCGTCGCGGAACAAACCGCGATCTATCGCGAGGTTTTTGAGGCCTTCCCCGGTAAAAAAGTCGTTGTCCGTACCTTAGACGCCGGCTCAGACAAACCCTTAGCTTTTGCCAATATGGCCGCTGAAGACAATCCTGCTATGGGGCTTCGCGGTATCCGCATCGCCACCAATAACCGTGAAATCTTAACTCGCCAGCTTGACGCAATAGCTGCTGCTGGAGGTGACTCTGCCTGGGTAATGGCTCCAATGATCGCCACGCTTGACGAGGCCCGCAGTTTTGCCGACGACGCACATGCTCGTGGCCTCAAAGCCGGAATCATGGTAGAAGTTCCTGCTGTTGCGATCTTGGCACGACGTTTCCTTGAGATCGTGGATTTCGTCAGTATTGGCACTAACGATCTAACCCAATACACCATGGCCGCAGACCGGATGAGTGATCTACTCGCTGCCTACAATGACCCCTGGCAGCCTGCTGTACTTTCACTGGTGCAGGCCACTGCTCAGGCTGGCATTGATCTCAATAAACCGGTTGGCGTGTGTGGCGAAGCAGCAGCAGATCCTTACCTGGCCTGCGTCTTAATCGGTTTAGGGGTAACAAGCCTTTCCATGGCCGCTACTGCCATTGCGTCTGTTGGGGCTCAGCTCAGCGACGTCACGATGGAGCGTTGCCGGGAGGCCGCTGAACTAGCGCTCAACGCAGCCAATGCCAGGAGTGCGAGAGAAGCCGTCAGCAGCTACCTAAGCTAAAACCCCAAAACAGTGCTGGGTGATCTCCTGTTGGAGATCACCCAGCACTGTGTGTAACTACTTATTCGGTTGCAGCATCTCCGGATTCAAAATCCGTCGGAACCGCATCAGGAACATCACGGCTAACTCCCTCGAAGGAGAAAGGCCCATCGGTGGCGTCGATAGCAACATCAACACGTACGATCTGACCGCCATGAAGCTCGCCGAAGAGAATCTTCTCCGCCAGCACATCCTCAATGTCGCGCTGGATTGCACGCCGGAGTGGACGGGCACCCAGTAACGGATCGTAGCCACGCTTAGCAATGAGCGCCTTGGCTGCTGTGGTGAGTTCGATCCCCATGTCGCGGTCCTTCAAGCGGCCCTCAATCTGGGCCACCATGAGATCGACGATGTGCTCGATATCGCCTTGGGTGAGCTGATGGAACACGATGATCTCATCAACGCGGTTCAAGAACTCAGGCCGGAAGTTCTGCTTGAGCTCCTCCGAAACCTTGCCCTTCATCTTCTCGTAGCTGGTCACGTCATCACCCTGCTGGGAGAAGCCAAGGTTCACTGACTTGCTGATGTCGCGCGAGCCGAGGTTCGTCGTCATCACGATGATGGTGTTCTTGAAGTCCACGACACGACCCTGCGCGTCCGTGAGGCGGCCTTCGTCGAGAATCTGCAATAGCGAGTTGAAGATGTCGGGGTGAGCTTTCTCGATCTCGTCAAACAAGATCACCGAGAACGGCTTACGACGGACCTTCTCGGTGAGCTGTCCACCCTCTTCGTAACCGACGAATCCTGGCGGTGAGCCGAACATTCGGCTTGCCGTGTGCTTCTCGGAGTATTCCGACATATCGAGGGTAATAAGAGCGTCTTCGTCACCAAACAGGAACTCTGTCAGTGCTTTGGTCAGCTCGGTCTTACCTACGCCCGAAGGGCCTGCAAAGATGAACGAACCGCTTGGCCGCTTGGGGTCTTTGAGCCCTGCACGAGTACGACGAATAGAGCGAGAGAGAGCCTTCACCGCGTCATCTTGGCCGATGTAGCGCTTGTGGAGTTCTTCTTCCATATGCAGCAGACGGCTGGACTCTTCTTCGGTGAGCTTGAATACCGGGATACCGGTAGCTGAGCTGAGCACCTCAGCGATTAGCTCCTCGCCCACCTCTGCCATCGGCTCGTTCTCGTCGCCAGCGCGCCATTGGGCATCACGCTCATCGCGCTCTGCCGCAAGCGTCTTTTCGTCGTCACGCAATGCGGCTGCTCGCTCGAAGTCCTGCTGATCGATTGCGGCTTCCTTTTCCATGCGTACCGCAAGAATCCGCTCGTCCAATTCGCGTAGATCCGGCGGAGCGGTCATGCGCGCGATCCGCAACCGCGCACCTGCTTCATCGATAAGGTCAATCGCCTTATCTGGCAAGAACCGATCGCTGATGTAGCGCGAAGCCATGTTAGCTGCCGCAGACACAGCACCGTCAGTGATGATGACGCGGTGATGCGCCTCATACTTATCGCGCAGTCCCTTGAGGATCTCAATTGTGAGTTCAATAGACGGCTCAGCGACCAGAATCGGCTGGAACCGGCGCTCTAGCGCGGCATCCTTCTCGATGTGCTTGCGGTATTCATCGAGCGTCGTAGCGCCGATAGTTTGCAATTCCCCGCGAGCCAGCATGGGCTTCAAAATACTAGCGGCATCAATTGCGCCTTCTGCTGCTCCGGCACCAACGAGAGTATGAATCTCATCGATGAAAAGCATGATGTCACCGCGCTGCTTAATTTCTTTAAGCACCTTCTTGAGGCGCTCTTCGAAATCGCCGCGATAGCGAGAACCGGCAACCAAAGCCCCAAGATCAAGGGTATAAATCTGCTTATCTCGCAATGTCTCAGGAACATCGCCACGAACGATAGCTTGCGCCAATCCTTCAACGACAGCAGATTTACCTACACCTGGCTCCCCAATAAGCACTGGATTATTTTTAGTGCG
>CAMQXE010000015.1 GCA_947038745.1 uncultured Propionibacteriaceae bacterium
ATGTGCGCGTCCAGGCGGTTTTGGTTCCTATTTCAGCGGGATCACACGTCCGCTTGCGTTGGGGGTTGAGTCGTCATTATTGCTACTAGTTCTCGCGGCTGGTGGCTATGGCGCAGGAGGCTGGGCCAGCGCGGTTGCAGTCGTTGCCGCGAGCCTTGTGGCGTTGGCTGTTGGCGTGGGGTGGCGACGTCGCATTGTCGCGCGGCTAGGTGGCATTACTGGTGACGTCATCGGCTCGGTGATTGAAATTACCCAGGCTGCGTTCTTGATTGTGTTAGTTTTGGCGCTGGCTTTGGTGTAGCTGATTAGGCTTGGCTTGTGCTTATCCTCATCTCGCCTGCGAAAACTCTCGATCTCCAAAGTGCATTGCCTCCTTTGGCGGTGACGCAGCCTCGGTTCCTTAAACAAACTAAGGAGCTGGTAGGGATTATGCAGGAGAAAAGCCCTGCCGAGTTGTGCTCGCTGATGCGGATTTCTGAGGAGCTTGGGGTGCTTAATGCCCAGCGCTACCGTGATTTTGAGTTCCCCTTTACCCCAGAAAATGCCCGACCGGCTCTACTGACTTTTGCGGGCGATGTTTACCACGGGTTGAATGCGCTGGAACGTTTTGATCGTCGGGATTATGCCGAGGCCACGAATACTCTGCGAATCTTGTCTGGGCTATACGGGTTATTGCGCCCTCTTGATCTGATTCAGCCCTACCGTCTGGAGATGGGCGTGCGGCTAAGCAATCCGGCAGGGAAAGATCTCTACCACTATTGGCGAGCAAGGCTCACTGAGCAGGTGCGTACTGATGTGGCAGGCTCCCCTGGCGACGGAGTCGTGGTGAACTGTGCCAGCGAGGAGTATTCCAGCGCCATCGATTTTACGGAGCTTGGTGTTCGGGTTGTTTCACCACGATTCGAGAACCGTAATGCGCGTGGCGAGTGGAAGGTGTTGTCTTTCAGGGCGAAGCGGGCACGCGGATCGTTTAGCGGTTGGTTGATTCAGAACCGAGTTCGCACGTTATCTCAGCTTTGTGACTTTGCCGAAGATGGTTACCGCTACATCGAGGAGCTTTCCAGCCCTAGCGTTCCGGTATTCCGACGGTTAGACCAGGCTTAGAGAAAAGTAAGGGCCTCCCGCGCACCCGGTAGAGCTCACCTGCCCTTGCTGCCTTCCGGCCCTGGGGGAGTTCGGTGGGGTGCCGCCGCACGGGAGGCTTGCAGACAAGTCTAGCTGCTTGCCTATGGGTTATGCCAATAGCCAGCTAGCGGGAGCCCAGCACTGCGTTGGCGATGAGCATGTCGAGGCGACGAATATCTACCCCACGGCCCAGATTGATCTTGATATGTCCGGCACGGGTCCACATTTCGAGTTCAGAGTTACGATCAAAAGTGCCAGCGTTCTCTGAAGACCACATGTTGATGGAGCTGTACGGCAATGAGTAAACCTCCACCTTCTTGCCACTGATTCCTTGCGCATCGCGCACGATAAGGCGCTTGGAGGTGAAGATCGCCGTATCACGGAATGTCTTGTACGCTGCAACCGGAACTTCACCGTGCGTCATCAGCGAGACAACATCATTGGGGATAGGGCATTCTGCAACAAGCGTCCATGCCGCAATAGCAGCAACTGAGCTTTCCATGGTGTTTCCTTCCGGGAATCCGAAGCATTTAGCCTCAACATTATGTTCTCAGTTGGCACTGACAGTTTTATCCGGGTATCCTGATATAGCTCACTTGAGCACTGGAGGATTCGCCTAGTTGGTCTATGGCGCTCGCTTGGAAAGCGGGTTTGGGGCAACCCATCGCGAGTTCGAATCTCGCATCCTCCGCCAATAGGAACTTCGATTTATAAATCTGAATTTGACCTGTAGTCAGGTTCAATCCGGATCTATCTTTCACGAATCCGTGCCGCTTGACGGGCAGCCTTGGCGGCGGGTGCCCCGTGACGTCCATACAGCCCAGCGCCGAGCAACCCGAGAATGAGCAGCGCACCAACAATCACGCCGACGCCACCCACACCACCAACCGCAGTCTTGCCGTAGCCCGGCGCAAACATCTGCACCCCGACAGCCACCGTAATAAGAGTCATAAGTGCTACTGCCAGCCACTGCAACAGCCCATCCCCGCGACGTTCAGCGTGTGCAGCCGCAATCGCCGACGACGCCGTGAAGTACACCCCGACAAACACCGAAAGCGCCTCAATCGTGTCGTCAAACACACCTGGTGCGATGACGATCCACGCCATCCAGGTGATTGCGATCACGGTGACGAAAATCGTCGCCTCTCTGGTTTGTTTCACCCGGTGCAGCCAGCGCGGCATTTCGCCTGCACCAGCCATGGATTCGATCCCGCGCGCAGTCGGTATGAGCGTCGATCCCAGCGACATCACTGCGCTCAACAACACTGCTGCCTTCACCAGCCAGTTGTCCGTAAGAATCTCTGGATTCGACGACGCCAGTGCTAACCCGCCCAGCCCGTACAACAAAACAACGAACAACATCGTCAAGGACGCGACCTTAGCTGGCGCACCCGTGTCCGTATGCTCCGTCAGCGCGAAAATTGAGTCGAACCCCCAATAGCAGAACACTGCCAAAAGCACGGCGTGGAACCAGTCCCCGATAGTGCCCGTGACCGGCACAAGGTGCAACTGCCCCGAGCCGAGCAGCCAACCAGCCCAGCCCAAAGCCCCAATCCCCACTACAACCGCCAGCTCCTGTAACCGGGCCATGATCGTCAGCGCACGTAGGTCGATATAGGCCGCAAGAAGCATGAGCGCAATCCCCAGCATGATCTTTACCGCAACCGGCGCGCCTGCCCATAGCAGGTCAGCAGCGGTATAGGCCATGCCAGCCGTCGCAATGATGCCGGTCATGGCAAGGGCAAATCCGGCGAACCAACCAAGCCTGGCGAACTTGCCACGCACCCAGATATAGACGGTGCCCTTGTCTGGATCGCGACGATCATTAGCGTTCATCCCAATCGCGACCAACCACGACGGGATTGCCGCCAACGCGAACGCCAACGGCGCTCCGGCTCCCACGAGTGCCACCATCAGCGGCGCGGTCACGATGAGGGAATACCACGGCGCCGTGCTCGCGACGGCAAGGGAAAACCCTTGGCGCACGGATAACGCATGGTTCTCGGGCACAGCACCGTCGGACATAGGCGGCCTCTACTCGGTCAGGAACGATCTCGTTCAAAAATGATCTGGCTGAGAAAGTGTGTCAGACCTTGTCGCTACACACCAACCCGCAGCGTACAGAAAGGGGTAGATTCGGCCTCATTTTGCCTTGCGCACCTGATATTCAGTAGTGACGCACCAGCTATATCGATATTGTCGCTAGCATGTCTGTCACCTTGCCTCGTCTTATCAGCACACCACGACTTGAGCTGCGCGCACTCGCTGTCGATCAAGCCGCTGCACAGGTTGAGGCTGCCAATGCGTCGCTGCCGGAGTTGGCTGAATGGATGCCGTGGGCCCAGGAACCGCAAGATGTTGAGGTGGTCACCGAGCTTCTTGCCAAGGACTCTGCGGATTTCGACGCCGGGAACAGCTTTGAATATTCCATGTGGCTCGGTGATTCTTTCATTGGCCGTATTGGCGTCCATGCCGTCGACCAGCGCATCCCCAAAGGTGAAATCGGCTACTGGACCGCCACTTCATACACGCATCACGGGTATGCGCGCGAAGCCTGCCAAGGCCTCATCGACACCATGATGGCTGCCGGATTCCGTCGTATTGAAATCCGTTGTGATGCCCGCAACGAACGTAGTGCGGCAATCCCCCAAGCTCTAGGCCTGACTCAAGACGCCCACCTCATCAATGATGACATCTCCGCCTGCGACCCAACGCAGCTACGCGACACACTGATTTTCAGCATTACCCAATAACCGCAATGGGATGGGCACTCAATCAAGTGCCCACCCCACTATTTTTGCTAGACCTAGCCTCGCATGATCACGGTAGCCTGAGTCGCGGCCTCCAAAGAAGCAAGCAACTCACTCATCTCACCCGCACGACGCTCATTGAGGTTGAGCTTGCCATCAACCACTTCCTGGAAAATATTGAGAGCAACTGTGCTGCGAATGTCGAACATATTGAACCCAGCAGCCACCTGACGCCACGCTTCGATGGCATGTACGCCACCAGCAACCGCGTAGCCCACAAAAGCAATAGCCTTGTCACGCCACTCTGGCCCCAGTAGATCGACGGCATTCTTGAATGCGCCGGAGATCGAATGGTTGTACTCGGGGGTAACGAAGATGAAGCCGTCGAAGCCATCAATCAGCTTGCTCCACTCCTGTACCACCGGATCGTCGTACTGACGATTTGCCATAGCCGGAGGCATCGCTGCGGTGGCAAAAGGCAGGTTGAGTTCTGCAAGATCAACCAATTCATAGGTCACACCGTCACGGCCTGCGGCTGATCCCATTACCCAGTCACCGATGATTCGGCCAACTCGACCGTCACGAATACTGCCGACTACTACGCCAATCTTCATGTTCTATCCCCTACTAGTTTAAGTTTCTACTATTTATTCCAAGTGTAGATTCCATCCCCCACGATTCAAGACTTCACCCGATACCCAAAGAGTGGCGATTTTGCGCCGTACTCGGGGAGAACTCGCCACTGAATGCCGGGCGAGAAGCCAGACCCCGAGAGTTTCTACATAAAACCTGGAGAAACTCTGAGTTAGCCTCGCCTTAGCGACTTTCGGAGTGCTACCAGCATCCCGTTCCCAGGCCGCTAAGTAGATCCGAAAGGCAAGCTCATGAAAAACTCTGATCCCAAGACCTCGTCAGCCCATCTAGGAATGGCTCAGGAATTGCCCGTAGTGGCTGATTCCACCACCTCGCGAGTGCTCATCGACGCCGGCATAATGCGTACCATCCAGTTCACTTTTGACGCCGGTCAGCTCCTCACTGAGCACAGCTCACCGCGGGCCGTTGTCGTGCTGCTCAACGAGGGAAGCATGCGCTTCACCGTAGACGGGACAGAACACCAGATGGGCCCCGGCGATGTCATCTACCTAGCTCCCGGCGCCCCGCACTCCCTCATCGCCGATACCGCATGCCGGCTCAGCCTCGTCATGGTTGATACCACCGCCCAGGCGAAGGAGTCCTGCTGTGAGTGAACAACCAACAAAGGGCCTGCGTCTCAACCCACCCGAGCAGACCATGCAGGGTCATTGGCTCCTTGCCCAGCTCGGTAAGCGTACTACGCCCCGGAGGCATCGAACTAACTCACAAGCTTCTGGCGGCTGCCAAGCCTACCGCTACCGACACCATCATCGAGTTCGGCCCCGGCGTCGGAAAAACTGCCTCCGAGCTCCTAGCTGTTAAGCCCGAGCGCTACATCGGAGTCGATCCGAACCCGCAAGGCACCCCGGCGCTCAAAGCCGTCATTGATCCGTACCCGCAAGCAGAACTTGTTGTTAGCGGCGCAGATAAAGTTCCCCTCCCTGACGCTCAAGCAACACTCGTCGTCGGCGAGGCCATGCTCAGCATGCAGTCCCAAAGCGAGAAGGAACAGATCGTCTCGGAAGCTGCCCGGTTGCTCAAGCCCGGTGGCCGCTACGCCATTCACGAGCTAGAGCGCACCAACGGCAACGAGTTCGATTGCGAGGGCACCCCGGCTGACCCAGTGAGCAAGGACGTATCACGCAGTATCAAGGTTGGCGCTCGCCCACTTAGCAAGCAGGGGTGGTGCGATCTTCTCACCGCTCAAGGCCTTGACATCGAGTGGGTCGATCATGCCCCAATGCGTCTGCTTGAACCGTCGCGCATCATTTCCGACGAAGGCTTCTTTGGCGCTGCACGTTTCTTCTTCAACGTTATGCGCAACCCAGCCGCTCGTGCCCGCGTCAAGGCCATGCGCGCGACATTCCGTGAGCACGCCAATGAGCTTGGCGCTATCGCTATCGTGGCTCGTAAGCCAACCCAGTAAATCCCCGTAATACATAGCTGTGGGGTGGTAATCGCGATGATTACCACCCCACAGCTATACCAATAGAACGTTAGTTAGTCTCTTCACGGGCTTGCTCACGCACAATTGCCTGCGCCCTAGTCTTTGGCATATGCGTCCAGTCCGGAGTAGACGAAATCCAGGCCGGATCAGTAATCATGCGGGCAATCACTAGCCCAGTCACCAGACAGGTAAAGAACGCGACGACGAAGAAGCCATTAGATAGCGCCCCTAAAGTATCGCGATTAATCATGCCCACGAGCGCCCGGTACGTCGGCGCGCCAGGAACCATGATCAGCACCGCAGGCACAGACAAGATAATGCGTGGCGCTGCCAGCCGCTGGCAAAGCCACCCGGCCAACAAACCGATGATGATGGTTGCGACGATCGCGCTCAGCAGCGGATTAGCGTTGAGATCAATAGCGGTGAGCCGCACAACGTTGGCGATCATGCCAATTGTCGACGTCGCGATAGCTGCTTTAAGCGGGGTATTAAAGGTGATAGCGAAACCAAAGATCCCCAAGAAACTCGCCCCTGCGCGCAAAGCCAGCATTAGAGCAAAAGGAATATCCATCGGTGCGATCTCGGCGGGCGACAAGCCGAAAGACCAGGCTATGGCCCATGCTCCAAGCGCTGCTGACATGAATACCAGCATGGCGTAAACCAGACGCGCAATACCGGCTGGGAAATCAAATCGAGCTAGGTCAAGCCCAGCTGTGATCAAAGGAAAACCTGGTACCAGGAATAAGATCGCTGACGTGAACGCTGCCTCGTGGAGCGTTATTGCCGTTCCTGGGCTGGTCCAATGCAAGATGCTGGCTGACAGCAGATACAAGAAGCTCGCCGTCATTGACGCAAGCGCAACCACCGCTAATGGGTTGAGCTTGTACCGTTTGCCAAGGAATACCTGCACCGTCTTACCTAGACCAGCCGCAGCCGCAGCCGCTATACATTCTTGCCATCGTCCGTTATTCAAGAAAGCGAAAACTGCACACGCCATAGCTGCACAGAGGACAACGTAGAGGCGTCGATAATGGCTGGAGTTATTTTCTAGCTCGTCTAGTTCAGCATGTAGTTCATCAGCAGTAAGCCCTGGGGTGACTTTGAGCGAAATTCGCAATAGCTGCGCAATTCGATCTGCGTTCACTGCAGGAATAGGTACTTCGACGATCTGGGTGCGGAAAGCATCGCCTTCTCGGATCGTCACCACGATCTCGTTGAACCCTACTTGAGACTCAATCTGTTCAACGCCGAGAGCTTGAGCAACACGCCCCATCGCTCCTTTGACCCGATATGATCCGGTACCGGCTGCGAGCATTGCTGCGCCCATCCGGCAGACAGCAGCCGATTTGAGTGCTAACTGTGCATCACGGGCAGCATGGGTTGTAGTGATATCTGAATCGCTCAACAATTCCCCTACTGGCATCACAGGAAGATCTCAGCGCCGATAACGACGGTGCGTTCTTTTGGCGTATGGAATACGACGTTACGGTCGGCTTGGTTCTTCGTCAGCCAAATATAGAGCTGTTTACGCCACGTCACCATCCGCTTGGAGCGGAGATCACGCTTCACATCGCCCACTGATAGGAAGTATCGGCAGTCTTCTTCATTCATGCCTTTAAACTCTGGGAACGTCTCGAATGCGAGCTTAATAGCCTTGGGGACGTCTTGGGAGTCATTGAAACCAACGTGGCAATCCAAGTACCAGACACCATCATTGATCTCGCCTAGATCATCGAGATGTTCACGCTCGACGTGGCGGATATGAGGTACGTTCTCGTTGATGATGTTGCAAATAATGACCGTCTCATGCAGCACCTTATTGAACGAATAGTTACCCTTGAGCGCCAACGGTACGGTTTCTTTGTTCGGGTGTGGGAACACTGCAATACCAGGAACTCGCCGACAACCAGATTCGTGAGCCTGGTCGATGAACTCGTCGAGCGGACCTTCGACAAGCCCACGACGAGCACTGTGAATCTCTTGACCGCGCTTCCAGGTAAGCATGATCATCGTCATCACGCTAGCGATCACCAGCGGAATCCAGCCTCCAGAAGCGATCTTAAGAACGTTGGCAGAGAAGATCATGGCCTCAGTGCCACCAATAGCGATCAGGAAGCGCGACCAACGCAGTCTGCCACTTCCAAACATGGCGCATAAGAATGGAGAACATGCAGGTCTCCAACATGAGTGTGCAGGTCACAGCCAGGCCGTAGGCTGCAGCAAGACGAGCTGAGGATTGGAAGATCGAGATCAACAGCAATACGCCGATGAAGAGCATCGCATTGATCGAGGGGATATAGATCTGACCGCCCTCAGACTTCGAGGTGTGCTTGATCGTCAAGCGCGGCAACAGCCCCAGACGAGATGCCTGACGCGATACCGAGAAGGCACCCGAGATTACTGACTGCGAGGCGATGACTGTAGCAATCGTTGCCACGATGACGACGGGGGCAGTGAGGAAACTTGGTGCGAGCCGGAAGAACGGGTTATCCGCCTTGCTGGGGTCATCGAGCAACATTGCACCTTGCCCCATGTAGTTAATAACAAGTGCAGGAAATACCAAAAGGAACCAAGCACGACGAATCGGCTTTGCACCGAAATGTCCCATATCGGCATACAGAGCCTCAGCGCCGGTGATCGTCAATACCACTGCGCCCATTGCGATGAACGCAATGAAGGGATGACCCGTAGCAAATTTGAAGGCGTAATGGGGAGATACCGCAGCCAAGATGCGCGGATTCGCCATGATATGAGGGAGGCCAATACCAGCCAAGGTTAGGAACCACAAGACCATGATTGGGCCGAAAGCATGGCCCACCTTGGCCGTTCCCCAACGCTGAATAAAGAATAGTACGGTGAGGATTATGACCGAGATCGGCAAAACCCACTCAATTAGGGCCGGGTTGATTACCGAGATACCTTCGATCGCTGACATCACCGAAATTGCCGGAGTAATCACAGAGTCGCCGTAGAATAACGAAGCTCCTAGGATGCCACCAACCGTTACGGCTGCCATCAGTTTCTTGCGATCTGACAACTTATTCCGCAATAGCGCGACCAGGGCAAGGATGCCGCCCTCACCTTCGTTATCAGCACGCAACGCCAAGGTGATGTATTTGACGCAGACGATGAGAGTAACGGCCCAGAAGACCATCGAGACGATACCGAAGACATTGTCTGGAGTTGGTTTTACGATGCGATTATGCTCAGAAAATACCGTTTGTAAGGCGTAGAGCGGCGACGTGCCGATATCACCAAAAACCACGCCAAGCGCACCAATGGTTAACAGCCCCAGTGGCTTCTTGTTGTGATGTCCATCATGCAGCGAGGGCTCTGCCGCCGCTGATTCTGATTCGTCGTCAATTGTAGGTTCTTCGACGAAATCAGCGTCGAGAGCAGCATCTTTAGCAGGCTGAGGCAGCGTAGTCACCCGTCGATAGTAAGCGATAGATTAATTACATGGGAAAGTGCTCCCCAGATTCTCAGCCAGTGTTCACTAACAAAGTACCGTTGCTGACTCCTGCTAAGAGCCTGCAACGGTACTTATACGTATGGTTATGCCGCGGTTTCGGCGCTGTCTTGACGTCGGTGATGCATCAGTTGCCGCAAGGTTAAGAAACGAAATAATGTCGCCAGCAGATTGGCAAGAGTCAAGACTGTGACGTCAATCCACGTAGGTGCCCCTGGAGCGTACCGATGGAGCAACCACAGTGAGCCAGACGTCACCACCATTGCTACGCCAAAGGCCACCAACCCGCCTATGTGGTCGCGGATAAGACCCCGGCGGCTGCTGACTTTGAAAGTCAGCCGACGGTTGAGCGCTGTATTAGCGATTGCGGTGGTAACCAAGGCCGCGACATTGGCCCCGTGCGCCCCGAGGGGAGCCTTGAACCAGACGTAGAGCAGGGCATAGGCCAAAGTGCAGAAAGCCCCGACTCCGCCGAAGCGAACGAGCTGCCCAAGCAGCCCGCTACCGGCTTTTGGGAGGCGTTCATCTGCCCTCGCGCTAGTGAGCTCTGCCCGCAATTGCGATACCGGAATCTCGCCGTGCGCTAGCTCTCTAGTCACCCGCCACATTCCGCGCAGGTCTTCCATCGCGGTTGCCACGATGTCTACGGTGGTTCCGGGATCATCGATCCAGTCCACGGGTACTTCGTGAATTCGTAACCCGGAACGCTGCGCCAAGACCAACATTTCGGTATCGAAGAACCAGTTATTGTCTTGGACGTAAGGCAGTAGCCCCCGAGCTACTGGGCCACGCATGGCCTTGAAACCACACTGAGCGTCTGAGAATCGTCCACCCATGAGCGTACGCAATAGCAGGTTGTAGCTGCGAGAGATGAACTCCCGCTTGGGGCCGCGAGCAACTCGCGCACCTCGCGCCAGCCGTGAGCCAATTGCGACGTCGGAGTGTCCGCTGACCAGCGGCGCTACCAGCGGCAATAACGCCTTGAGGTCGGTGGAGAGATCGACGTCCATGTAGGCCACGACTGGTGCAGATGACCCTTGCCAGGTCTCGCGGAGTGCTCTCCCCCGTCCTTTCTGAGTCAGATGTACTGCCTGCACACCGTTGAGTTCGCGAACCAGCCGCTGCGCGACAGCCCAGGTGCTATCAGTCGATGCGTTATCGGCGATAGTGATGGCAGTCCGGTATGGAAAGCCGTCGGCAAGGAACCGATGCAGCCGCTGTACGCTCGCAGCAAGATCTGTTTCCTCGTTGTAGACCGGGATCACGATCTCCACCATGACGTCGATGGGAACGTCACCAACCGTGCGATCAATCGGTGGCAGTGATGGAGCCGGAATTGCCCAATTCGTGGTGTGAGCACGGGTAGCAATTGCAGTCATGAGAGTCCTCATTTTCCTGTGGAGAGGTCGTAAACAGTGGTGGAGCCGACGGTGGTAGCGGTGAAGTTCGCTTGCACCCAGGTGGTGATGTCGGAAGCTGCGGAAGATCCGCCGTTTTGCTGTCCGCCCATCCCGCCTCCTGCGATGAAGTAGCGGATCTGCCCGCTCGCGACATAGGCCTTGAACTGGTCGAGCGTCGGAGCCGGGTCAGAACCGTTGAAGCCACCGATTGCCATCACCGATAGTCCGGTTGAAAGCTGGTAGCTGGCCGAGTTCTGGGAACCGATAGTTGCCGCAGCCCAGCGGTAGTTCGTGGCGTTGGTCAGTAAGAGGTTCTTCATTTCCGTGCTGACAGTGGCACCGCCAAGTAAGCCTCCTGGGCCTGCGCCGTCGCCTGGCATGCCGCCGCGGGCTGAGCCATCAGGCTGATTAGACGAACCAGTACCGTTTGGCGGTTGGCCCATTCCCGATGGGGAACCGTTAGCTGAGCCGGGGCGCTGCCCATTTTGTCCACCGCCAGGGCCGCGTCCGTCGGCGTTGCCAGGCTGCTGCCCGGCCATGCCGCCGCCAGGGCCTCCCTTGCCGCCGGGCCTTCCACCGGGGCCACCCATACCGCCAGAGACTGGCCCTGCCGTCACGATGGAGCCAGTGTGAGGCGTCGCAATGGTATTGAGCGAGTAAGCGATCGGGCCGGTAAGCCCCAGCGCTACAACGATGCCTGCCACGGTAGTTCTGAGCGCAAGATTCATGCGATGGCTAGCGAGTAGCGCAAGCGCTGCCAGAGTTCCGACGATCAGAACTGGGAATCGGAGGGCTTGGTAAATACCGCTGGCCTTACTGAGCAGAACACAGGCCCATACCGAGGTAGCGACTCCAGCCAGACTAAGCCCGACCCGAGCCAACCAGCGTGACCGTTGCCGCCAAGCGACCCTGGAACCAAGCCCCACGAGAGCACCGATAGCTGGGGTCAGCATGATCGTGTAGTAGTCGTGATAAATGCCAGCCATAAAAGAGAACGTCACGAGTACTGTGAGTAGCCAGCCAGTCCAGGCGATCACAGCAGCGCGCGTAACATCAGTACGAGGACGGCGCCATAGCAGCACCAAAGCAGTGATAGCAAGGATTAATGCTGCCGGGATAAGCCACGAAACCATGCCGCCAGAAACACCAGAGAACATCCGGAAGATCCCCGTCTGACCCCAATGCCCAGAACCACCGCCGGGAGCACCTGCCCCAGGTGTGCCCGCACCGCCCAGGCCGTAGGCGGCAGCATTGCCGCTTGCCACCTTTGCTCCTCCAAATCCGGCACTTCCGGCACCACCTGTGACAGATCCGACCTCATTTCCGTTAAGGCGGCCCAGCCCGTTGTAGCCAAAAGCCAGTTCCAGGACAGAGTTGTTTTGTGAGCCGCCGATGTAAGGACGGCTAGAGGCCGGCCACAATTCCACGATGGCAACCCACCAGCCGCCGCCGAGAACCATCGCCGCGCAAGCAGCAAGTAGGTGGCCCACACGCTTCCAGAACGACGTTGGGGCAGCGATCAGGTACGTGATGATGAGTGCAGGCAGAATAAGGAAGGCTTGCAACATCTTCGTAATGAAGGCAAAACCAACAAGTACACCTGCGAGCGCCAGCCAGCGTGCTTTCGCGGCTTCCAGCGCCCGCAAGGTCGCAGCGGTAGCCGCAATGCACAGGAAAGTAAGTAGCGCATCAGGGTTGTTGAATCGGAACATCAACACTGCAACTGG
>CAMQXE010000016.1 GCA_947038745.1 uncultured Propionibacteriaceae bacterium
GGCCGACATTGAAGACCGTGGATGCTCATTTGCCCAGCAGCACCCAGACTATGTCGGTGCGCAGATCGCCAAGACCAATCACGAATCTATCGCCACCATCATGTACACCTCGGGCACGACGGGGTTACCTAAAGGAGTGGTGAGCACCCACGGCGCCTGGATTTATTTGGCCCATGCTCTTGGTCTATGGCCCATTATCGGTGAGGACGATGTTCACCTGCTCTGGCTGCCGATGTCGCATGCCTTTGGTAAAGCACTGGTCCTAGTCGGCACGCTGACCAGCACAAAGTTTGCCGTCGATGGTCGTCCAGACAAGATCTTTGACAATCTCAAGACGGTGCGTCCGACGATGATGTGTGGCGTTCCACGGGTCTTTGAGAAGGTCCGTGCAGCAGCGATCACCGGATCACGCCAAGGGTCGTTGAAGAGCCGGGCAGCGCAGTGGGCTTTCCACGTCGGGCGTGAAGCCTACCCATATCGCAGCGCCGGAAAGACCATGCCACCAGCACTCGCTGCACGCTACCGGCTTGCTGACAAGATGGTATTCAGCAAGCTACGGGCACTTTTCGGTGGGCGATTGCGCTTCTGCATCTCTGGTTCAGCAAAGCTCAGCCCTCAGGTCCAGCAGTGGTTCTACAACGCTGGTGTGCCGATTTATGAAGGTTACGGTGCGACCGAAGCCTGCGCCGTTGATTTCTTTAACCATCCGCCGACGCCGTATTTCGGCACAGTCGGCCCACAGATACCTGGGTCCTGGGTTCGGATCGACGACGATGGCGAGATCTTGTTCAAAGCTCCTTGCGTGATGCAGGGCTACCTCAATAATCCAGAAAAAACAGCGGAAGCTATCACATCAGATGGGTACTTACGCACTGGCGATATTGGACATTGGGACGAGCACCGTAATCTCATCATCACTGACCGCAAGAAGGATCTCATCAAGACCTCTGGCGGTAAATACATCGCGCCTAGTGACGTAGAAGCAGCAATTACTGCGAACTGTCCCTACGTCGCTCATGCTGTAGTCGCAGGGGAGGGTAAGAAATATGCGGTGGCTCTTCTCACTCTCGATGAACCTGCGCTTATGACGTGGGCTAGTAAGCGCAAGATCACGAAATCATATGCTGAACTCACCCAATTACCCGAGATTCATGCATCAATTAAGCGCTATGTAGAGAAAGCCAACAGCAAGTTGGGCTCCTGGGAAACGGTCAAGCAGTTTGCCATTCTGGACCATGATCTCACCATCGAAGATGGTTCCATTACTCCAAATATGAAGATTCGTCGAGCTAAGGTGATTGCAGAACATGCCAATATCATCGCTGGTCTCTATGACGAGGATGACAAACTCGATTAGCTCAGTCAGCAGCCAGCACAGCTTGGAGCGCTCTCCCCATTGCCTTAAAGTCTTCAGGATCAACCACGTCGATCAGTGATGCGCGTACTGATTCAACATGGATCGGTGCAGCTTCGACGAGAACATCCCAGCCATGATCAGTCAGGTGAGCTGTGATACCGCGGCGGTCACAAGCTACCTGGCGCCGTTCGACTAGCCCCGCGTGCTCCATACGCGTAATTGTGTGTGTAAGCCGCGAGCGGGACTGATGGACCTGATCTGCAAGATCTGACATTCGTACCTGGCGTCCGGGCGCTTCTGACAGTTGCACTAGCACTTCGTACTCAGACAGGTCTAGGCCGATCGGTCGTAGCGCCGCGTTAAGTTTTGTATTCAGCAACGAGCTTGCCATCAGATAAGCACGCCAGATGAACTGCTGCTCATCATCGAGCCAGCGAGGTTCCTCATTCGTATTCACGCGTGAAGTATAGAAGATCGAAAGGCATAGCGAGAAAGTAACCTATGGAAGTGTTGAGTAGCTCACCAACACCAGCACTACTCCTACAAGACTGGGTATGTGACGAGGCTAGACTGGCAAAAGATAAGTGATGGGGAGAAGGAAATAGTGACAGCAGAGATTGAGGTGGCATTGCGCTGGGGCGATCTAGACGCGCAAGGCCATATCAACAACGTGACTTATTTAGAGTTACTCCAAGAAGCGCGGGTTCAGTTCTTGCATCAAGGCGGTCTGTCGCTACTCGATGATGGGGTCGTGGTTACTTCACATCAGGTGGAGTACCTTGCTCCAGTCGCCGATATTGCGGTTCCAGTGCAGATAAAGATCCATGCCGAAGATATTGGTGGTGCTCGCTTCGTACTGGCATACACCGTCACACACCAAGATCAGATCGTGCTACGCGCCCGCACATCCTGTGCCCCGTTTGATTTTGAGAGCGCTAGCTTGCGGCGGCTGGGAACAGATGAGCGTCTATTCTTGGAGGCTCACGCTGCGCAATCGCTAAATCTCCGCGAAGTCGTCCATATAGATCTGCAAGGCCAAGGTTATGTGACGCCACTTACCGTGCGCTGGTCTGATCAAGATTCCTACCACCACATCAATAATGTGGAGTACTACGGTTACCTTCAAGAAGCCCGAATTAAGTTCACGACGATGGTTGCTCCAAGCGCAGCTAGATCCGGTGCTGGTGAGGCCAGCTATTTGTGGCTCGTGGCACGGCAAGATGTGGACTACCTCAGCCAGATGTTCTACCGGCGTGAGCCATATTATGTGCGCTCGGCTGTGGCCAAGCTCGGGCAAACTTCGGTGACGATCGTGAGCGAGATCATCGACGCTGATACTACACATGCACGAGTCCTCGCCCGCTCAACAGCGGTGCTGGTGTGCTGCGATGCTCATGGCCCCTGCGCGCTTCCGGAGAGTTTGCGTGTGGGATTGGCGCCTTACACCGTGCCTAACACCGGCGATAGGTGACCCGGCCAGCTGCCATAGTCAAAACAACTGGATCGGGTAGATCTAAACCGGCAAAAGGACAGTTACGTGATTTGGATAGTGATAGCTCAGGTGCGACGATTGCCCTAGCAGTTGGATCAAGTAAAACCAGATCAGCACGGGCACCCACCGATAGCGGATCACCAGTTTCAAGTCCACCAATGGTGCGCGGCGTATTCGACATGATGCGCGCAACATCAGCCCAGCCCAACAAACCAGGATTGACGAAAACATCCATGATCACGGCAAGCGCCTGCTCGATATTGATCATGCCGAAGGCAGCAGAGCTAAGCGGGAGGCACTTATCTTTGGCCGGATGCGGCGCATGGTCGGTACCGATGACGTCGATAGTGCCGTCGAGTACGCCCTGCCGCACTGCCTCGACATGCTCGTCGGTACGTAGCGGGGGATTGACCTTGTAGACCGGATCGAGGCTACGTAGCCGCTCGGTTGTGAGATAGAGGTGGTGGGGGGTTGCTTCGGCCGTGACGCGGATACCTTTACGTTTGGCCCAACGGACGATCTCTACTGACTCAGCGGTGGAGAGATGACAAACATGAAGCCTGGCCCCAGTGAGCTTAGCTAGCTGAACATCTCGGGCGATGATGACTGATTCGGCTTCAGCAGGCCAACCTAAAAGACCAAGATCATGCGAAATCTGTGATTCATGGACGACGGCCTCAGCCGGGGCAAGGTTATGGTCCTGGGAATGTTGCGCAACGAACCCGTCGAAGCGCGCAACCTGCTCGAATGCTTCACGCATGAGCTGAGCATTCATGACACATTTGCCGTCGTCTGAGAACATTCGAGTGCCATAAGCGGCATGCATTCCGGCAATATCAGACAGGCTTTCACCTGCAAGGCCGCGCGTGATTGCCCCGATGGGAATAACCCGAGCAAGGGCGTCACGAGCAGCGATATTTACAATTGTTGCGACCCGCTCTGGGGTATCTGTAACCGGGGATAGATTAGCCATACAAAAGACTGTGGTGTAACCGCCCTTAGCCGCTGCAGCAGTACCGGTGGCGATAGTCTCAGCTTCTTCTTTTCCAGGCTCGCGCAGATGCGTATGCAGATCAACTAATCCAGGAAGAGCCACCAGGCCACTCGCATCGAACAGCTCTGGATTTGGGCCTAGATCATCAGGCGCAACGATTCGACCGTCACGGATAGCAAGGGCAGTAGAGCTACCGTCAGGGCGCAGCGCCCCGGAAATGAGCAAGCTAGGCATAGCTCCAAGTCTAAGCCGGAGCTATGCCTAGCTAGAGGCTGGGTGAGTCTGCTACCAACTCTGCGTACGGGGGCGTCCTTCGTCATAGCCCGATGCTGCCTGAATCCCGACGATAGCGCGCTCGTGGAGCTTGCTAATGCTGGCTGCTCCGGCATAGGTGCAGGCTGAGCGGACACCGGCTGTAATTGAATCGAGGAGATCCTCTACGCCTGGGCGAGCCGGGTCGAGGAACATTTTGGACTGCGAAATGCCTTCTTCAAATAGTGACAAGCGCGCCCGATCATAGGCGCCCTTGCTGCGACTACGATTGCGGACTGCACGCGAAGATGCCATTCCGAAGGATTCTTTGTACATCCGGCCGTCTGCCGAATGCATGAGTTCGCCGGTTGATTCCAGCGTTCCTGCAAACCAGGAGCCCAGCATGACGCTTGCAGCGCCGCCTGCTAGCGCTAAAGCGACGTCGCGGGGGTACTTGACGCCACCATCGGCCCAGACATGCGCACCAAGCTGTTGCGCGGCATCAGAACACTCCAAGACGGCAGAGAATTGTGGGCGTCCTACGCCAGTCTGCATTCGAGTCGTACACATTGCACCAGGGCCAACGCCAACCTTAACGATGTCAGCACCAGCCTCAATGAGATCAACAGCTCCAGCAGCCGCAACAACGTTACCGGCAGCGATCGGGATACGACGGCCAGTGGCTTGTTCAAAGTCATTTCGAGCAGCGGCGGCCAGAGCTAATGCTGCAAACATCCGGTCTTGGTGTCCGTGCGCGGTATCGACGACGAGTACATCGGCACCTAGCCCAAGAACAAAGTCGCACTTAGCACGCACATCTCCATTGATTCCAACAGCAACACCCATCATGAGGTTTCCAGACGGATCTAGCGCAGGGGAATAAATACCCGAGCGTAGTAGCCCCTTGCGAGTCATGCAGCCAACTAGCGATGTGCCATCCATTACTGGCGCGTAGTCGACATGACGATCAGTAAGCAGATCAAAGGCATTGCGAAGGTCCAGATCAGCATCCAGGGTAAGGAAATCTGGGGTCATAATGTCGCGGGCAGTGGTGTAGCGATCTACACCCTCACAATCTGCGAGATTGATGATGCCAAGCACATCATCTTTTTCTACGACAATGGCATATCCCTGTGCTCGCTTGAGGATGAGGTTACGTACATGGCCGACCGGGTCATGCGGATCAACGGTGATGGGAGTCTCAAAGACTGGGTGTACCCGGCCAAAGGTCTTGCGTAGCTCCGCCTCGTCATAGTCTTGCGGCAAAATAGCAACAGCTCCACGGCGAGCTACAGTTTCGGCCATACGACGTCCCGAAACCGCCGTCATATTGGCAACGACGATAGGAATTGTTGTTCCCACGCCATCAGGACTTGATAGATCAACATCAAGGCGGCTGCTGACCCCAGAGCGCGACGGCACCATGAAGACATCGTTGTAGGTCAGGTCGTAGCTAGGCCGAATCCCATTGAGAAAATTCACTAGAAAAGTTTACCGTTTCTGTCGCTAGAAAACGCAATGCTGGCTCTCGACTGTCATCGAGAGCCAGCATCACAAGGAAATAACTAGGACTTCTTCTGTACGTTAAGTGCGCGTACCAAGATGTCGCGACGCTCAGCAAGCTGACGCTTAACCCCGTCGGAGAAAGACTTGCCCTTCATCCAAACATCGAGTCGATCCAGCGTTTCTTGGGTCTTACTCATGGGGAAGAGGTAGGTCACTGCCGCATGAGCAATAGCTTGGGAACGAGTAGCCCAAATGCCTTGCTTAGCTGAGATTTCTTCGACCAATGCAAAGTACTTGTCGGTGTAAGGAGCCAAGACCTCATCTTGCTCATTCTGGCCGAAGGAGAAAGCTACCTTACGCTGAGTTTCATTCGGAGTATCTGGATCAAGTGCTGCGATCTTCCAGGCTTCGGCTTTGGCCTCAGCAGTTGGACGGGCTGCACGAGCTGCCGCGTAGGCTTCCTTACCAGTAATCGTGGTGTCTTTAGCCAGTTCGGCATCAAGCATGGCGTCAGTTGCTTTGCCCTGGCGCGCTAGCGACATGAGCAAGGTCCACCGAAGATCCTGGTCGATGGAAAGGTTCTCAGGAACCTCTTCACCATTAAGCCACCCCAGGAACAGTGACGCAGCGGCCTCGCTATTGGCAATAGCTGCCAAAGCACGAGCAAAGATTAGCTGCTTGTCAGAGCCTGGCTCAGCATCACGTAGCAAGGCAGCAAGTGCCTTGGTCATCTCATCACGCAGTGCGACTCGCTGGTTGGCCGGAACAAAGCTCCACAGTGCCTGCTGGCTGTAGGTGAGGGTGTTCTGGACGGCGGTCATGTCGTCCTCAACGCCAACGCCACGCAACACCATAGCGATGTAATCGGCGGGCTTCATTTCGCCATCGCGGCACATATCCCAGGCTGCGCCCCAGCACAGGGCCCGGGCCAGACGCGAATCCAGCTTGTCGATATTTTCTACGACAGTAGCCAGCGATGCGTCGTCAAGGCGGATCTTTGAGTAAGTGAGATCATCATCGTTGAGCAAGAGCAGCGCCGGAACCTTGACACCCTTGAGCTCAGCAATTTCGGTGATTGGGCCATCGACGTCTACCTCAAAGCGCTGTGTGCGGGTGAGCTTGCCATCGACGAGGTTGTAGCAGCCGATAGCGATGCGATGCTGACGCAACTGCGGGTGATCCGGGTTTGCGGCACTCTGTAGCACCTCAAACTTGGTGTAGGCGCCCTCAGCGGTCTCGAACTTCGGTGCCAAGATATTGACGCCGGGCTGACCTAGCCATTCAGCAGTGAAACGCGACAAATCGCGTCCCGAGGCGATGGTGAGCTCTTCGAGTAGATCTGAAAGCTGCGTGTTGCCGAACTTGTGCTTGCCCATGTAGGCCTTGATGCCGGTGAGGAACTTCTCTTCGCCGACGAATGCTACGAGCTGCTTAAGAGTAGAAGCGCCCTTGGCATAGGTGATGCCGTCGAAGTTCAACTCAACGGCTTCCAAATCGACCATATCGGCGGCGATCGGGTGCGTTGTCGGCATCTGGTCGACTAGGTAAGCCCAGTTCTTGCGGCCGTTGCAGAAGGTTGCCCAGGCATCAACGCCGGTGTTGTACTTCTGTGCGATCTTGAACTGTGCGAAGTGTGCGCCCCACTCAGCGAAGGACTCGTTGAGCCAAAGGTCATCCCACCAAGTCATCGTGACCAGGTCGCCAAACCACATGTGGCACAGCTCGTGCAAGATGGTGTTGTCGCGGCCTTCATAGGAAGCGGCAGTTACGCGAGAGCGGAACAAGTACTCGTCACGGTGGGTCACGCAGCCTGCATTCTCCATAGCGCCCGCGTTGAACTCCGGGACGAATGACTGATCGTACTTACCGAACGGGTAAGCCTGGCCGAATGCCTCTTCAAAGACCTCAAAGCCTCGCTGGGTGGTTTCCCAGATCTTGTCGACGTCCATGAACGGAGCGTTTGATTCGCGGCAGATCAAGCCCATCGGGACCTCGCCAGCGCCAGCAATGAATGCCTGCTGAGGATCCTTGCGAATGTACTCACCAGCAACGAGTGCAGTGATGTAGCTCGACATGCGCTTCGTTGGCTCAAAACGGAACTCTGCGAAACCATCGCCGCAGTCAGTCTTGGCAGCAAGTTCAGCATTAGAAATGACTAGCCACTTCTCCGGCGCAAGGAAGGAGAACTGGAAGGTGGCCTTCTGATCGGGCTGCTCAAAGTTGGCATACATGCGACGTGCGTCGGCCGACTCAAACTGCGTGTACAGGTAGGTCTTGTCATCGGCAGGATCGATGAAACGGTGCAGACCTTCACCAGTATGGCTGTAAACCATGAGGCCGGTGACGGAAAGTGTATGGGTGCCCTTGTCCGCGGTGAATCCGAGCTTGTAGTCGGCGTAAGTCTGCGGATCGATGGGTTTTCCGTCGATGGAGGCTTCGAGAATGCGGTCAGCAATGATATTGATATTCTGCTCGCCGCCTTCAAAATCGAAGGTCACGACGGAGCGCGACACGAAGTTCTTTTCCGGGTCCTCTAACGGGGTACCGTCGAAGTAGCGGCCCGAGAGATCAACAAAGACCTCGTAGGACTGTGCGTGCAGGACCGCGGAGCGGCGCTTAGCCTCATCGCGAGTGATGTTGGCCTGATACATGCAGGTAAGCCTTTCGTATGGCGAGTAGCATTTGAAGACTACCGCAGTAATTTTCTAATAGTGACAGCTGGGGTGAGAACTAGTGGCGTATGGTCGGACCGTTGTACTTATCTAACTGTTCAATTGTGGTGGAGGAAAGCACGGTGACAGACGCACCCTGGCAAGTCGGTGATAGCGCTGGATTGATGCCATTGCAGGTCGCTGCGATATTTCCAGCCCCAGTGTCATTGACTAATCCACTGCTGCGTGAATTATTAGCTAAGGATTACCCAGAAATTACGTTAGAAGGTGAGAGCTTACGGCTGCCACAACGTAGTTTGCTGTGGGCTACTGCCGATGGGACGCCGATTTGGGCATCTCATGTGATTCAGCAGAGCACCTCATGGGAGATCGATGATTTTGGTTCCCCAGCAAATTGGGAGACTGCGCAAGAAGAGATTTCTCAGCTCCATGGATGGGTAGAGATTGTCGAAGATTTTAACGGTGGCTGGTATGACCCAATACGTCGGATTCACGCGATCCAAGCTACAGTGAGTGCCTTTTATCAGGCGCTACACCCAGCTGCCTTAGCGTGGCAGCCGTCGCGATCTCTCATGCGCAAGCCAAGCGATGCCTGGCCAGTAGGGATCATCTCAATCCGGCGTGTGGGCGGCGATGATGCCACCTTGATCGATTCGTTAGGGGCACAGGCTTTTAATCTTCCTGATTTCCAGTGCTGCTTTGCCGGCCTTGATCCTGATCTCATTGTGGAAGAGGTTCATACTCGAGTGCTTCGCGCCATCGAGGAGTCGGAAGTCATCGATGATGGTGATCCAGTGATCTGTTTGAGCGATCCGCAGTTGTGGTTCACCGCGCGCTTTGGGGAATCGGCTCAAGAGCCGCGTCGAGATGTGTGCATGCTGATCCCACCAGATAACAACGCGCGAGGGCCAAAGCCGCCAGAGCTATCTGACGACGATTAGCGATGCCTAGATAGCCACACTCCAGCAAGCGTGATTGCCATTCCAGCAAGCGTGGTCCAGGCTAGCTGCTCATGGAGAACTAATGGTCCGATGCTGATGGCGACCAATGGCACGAGGTAGGTCACAGTAGAGGCAACGACAGCGCCATCTTGTTCAATGACACGCAAGAAAATAGCTTGTGCAATACCTGTTCCCAGAACCCCGAGGAAGCAGATTGCTAAGGCAACGATCCAGGAACAGCGCAAGTAGATCGGTCCGGTGGGGAGAAACATGGCGCAAAAGAGTGCGGCAAACCCCATCTGGAGAGCGGCTAGAGGCGCCGGATGGATATTTCCGGATAAGTGATTTGTGACGATTACATTACTGATGCCATAGCACGCAGATGCACACAGCGCGATCAACGAACCTGTAAGCGTTCCGGTTGCTTCCCACGGGCGCAACATCAAGATCACACCTGCAAGTCCGATGGCTATCCCTGAAATACCCGATGCGGTGGGTCTGCCAACGCTTTTTCGTGCAAAGATCCACGTAAGGACAAGGGTCCAGGCAGGGGTCGTTGCATTGAGCGAGCCAGCAAGCGCCGAGGAGATACTGCGCTGAGCGATGGGGTAGAGGGTATAGGGCAGGGCAAGACCGAATAACCCGAAGAATGCGATGGGGATCAGTAATTTAGGTGTGGGTAGCGATTGGTGGGACATCAAGGCAAAGCAGCCAAGGATCACAGCAGCAAGCGAGATTCGTAAGAGGCTGATCAACGGTGGTGGCATTGCAGTCAAACAAATCTTGATCCACATAAATGATGAACCCCAGACCGTCGCCAAGTAGGTTAGGCGCACAAGGCTTCGGATTCGTGGGGTCATCGTCACAGCATAACGGGGCTACGAAGTTAGACAGATCCTGGCGAGGTAAATCGGGGCAACCCCGATTCTTGTCTATCTTGTCTAGTTAATGTGTGAGCTTGAACCGTTGATAAATCTTCGCAACCCAGCGTGGAGCCCACCAGTTCCACTTCCCCAGAAGCGTCATTGTCGCTGGAACAAGTAGCATCCGGACAAGCGTGGCATCGGTGATGATCAAGATCGCTAACGCCACTCCATTTTGTTTAATCGCGACGTGTTCACCCGCGACGAAACCAATAAAGACCATCACGATGATGGCAGCAGCGGAGGTGATGATGCGCCCGGAACGCTGCAAGCCATGCTCGACGGCAGCGTCATTGCTGTACCCGTTATCCCAATATTCCTTGATGCGAGCTAGGAGAAATACTTCGTAGTCCATGGCTAATCCAAAGCCGAAACATAGGACAATGACGACAACGAAAAGATCTAGTCCCGCAGCTTTTGGTAGCCCAAAAAGTCCATGTTTGAACCAGGAAGCTCCTAATGAGGCCACAAGCGATAGAACATTAATGATCAGAGCTTTGAGCGGGATCAGAATGGATCCTGTCATGAGGAACATCAGTAGTAGCACTGTCGTTGCCATGATGCCGCCAGCAATCGGGGCCCGCTCGATCAAGCTCTTGTTGAAATCAAGCTGTAAGGCCGCCGGGCCTCCGACGAGAACCTGATAGCCGGGGTTCCAGGAATGCATATCTTTCACTGCCTGGATAGCTAGCGGACTAACCTGATCATCGGTGTTTAAGGATGCAGTGATAACACTGCGATTGGCATCACTTTGCAGGGGCTGTGGGGGGCTGATATAGCGTATATTGCCAAGCTCTTGGAGCTTAGCGACAGCCTCATTGGCCTCAGCGATTGGTCGATCAACGATGATCGTAAGATCAGGATTAGCTAGAGCTGGATAGTTATTTTGCAAGGTGAAATACGCAGTATGAACGATGGTGTCTTTGGGGACATAATCGGCAAAATTACTGCGGGGAGAGAGACTGTTGATCGGGATGCAAAAAGTTGCTAGGACTAGGAATACTCCGATAAGGATGGCCCATGGGCGGCGGTGAACTCCACGCGCTAGTACAGAGAAAATCCCCTCGTCGCTGGAGACGTCTCCAATCTTAGCGAAGACCTTTTTCAGCAGCGGTACTTTGTTGAGCGAGCTTGGGGAGAGCAATCGATGACCAATGAGGGTCAGTACTGCGGGGATAAGCGTGACTGAGGTGAGAATGGCAAGGAGTACAACGAGCATCGCGCCGATGCCTATGGTACGCAAAATTGGTGATTTCATCACCAGCAGGCCAGCTACAGCAAAAGCAATGGTGAGAGCAGAGAAAGCCACCGTTCGGCCAGCAGTAGTTACGGTTATGGCAACGGCCTCGCGCACAAGTTTTTTCTGTTCACTTTGATCAGGTAGCTGCGATCCATCACCAGGATAACCATGGGCTACTAAGAGTTGATGAGCTTCTTCTCGAAAACGAGAAACAACAAGTAAGCCGTAGTCAATAGATAGAGCTAGCCCGATGAGGGATACAACATTCAAGATAAAGGAATCGACCTGCTGGACATAGGTTAGGCACCACAGTCCGAACATTCCCAGCACGATGGCAGTTAGTGCTCCGCCAAGCGGTAATAGCGCAGCAATAACTCCACCAAAAACAAATATCATCAAGATCAGGGCGATAGGCAGGCCCACTGCCTCTCCGCGAATGAGATCTTTTCCAGTCTGATCGAGAATTGCGGTGCGCAGTGTTTGAGCTGATAAGGGCAATGCGCTTGCGCCGGGGATTTTCGAGGCTATGGCAGCATCGAATGCATTGATGTGCTTGATGACGTCTTTCTCTGCTGCTGCGGTGGTTGCTGAGTCTAGATGATCTTCGAGCTTTGTGACTATGACAAACCCAGTGGCATCTTTGCTCAGGAACGCCTGTTTGCGGGGGTCTTCTGCCGGAAGGCTGAAGGCGTCTATGACGCTGGATACATGGGCAACAGTAGATAATTGTGTGTGAGCATCGGCTACAAGTTTGCTGATGATGAGTAGCTGCTCTTGATCGTGAAGATTAACGCCGCGAGCAACAAGGGTGACAGCTGCACCATTATCATTATTGTGCTGGACTAAGGCATATACCTCGGCTGAAGCAGTGCCTGGGATCGTTGGTGATTCTGATTGCAATCGTGGGATCAGCGGCTTGTCTCCAAAGCCAGTGAAGGCTCCAGCGCCAGCAATGAGTAGTGCTATGAGCCAACATGACAATACGGCTACTGGCCTACGAGTGATCGATTTTGCCATCGCACTGAACACGGCTTCTCCTTCGACCCGATTAGCCTATTACTCGGATCGATCATTTGCTATAGCCAATTGATCGGATAGATAG
>CAMQXE010000017.1 GCA_947038745.1 uncultured Propionibacteriaceae bacterium
GAATCGGACTTTTTTAATTAGTTCTGGGGGTATCCTCCATCAAGAGCACTCCTCTGTTTCTAGCTGGTCATAGTGATGCAAGTTTCACGTGAAACGTAGTCCAGTGTGATGCAGTCATCGCGGTGCAAGAACTCAACAAATCTGCCGCATGAAATCCAGGTATCAGCCATGAGACACAGATGAGGTTGTAGCGGTGTCTCCCCCGCTGATAGTCAGATTCCTAGGAGTCTTGTATGGCTTCCGTAGGTAAGGCAATATGCTTAAAAACGGACAAGTTCGAGTTTCTGTGGTTCTGTGAGATTGTTGCGTGGGGGAAGTCGGGTGCCGTTATTTATCCATGCTCATTTACGGGAGGAATCAAACTTGTGCATCGATGGTCATGCCGCTGTTGGCTGTCAGTAATAGTCACATCTCTGGGGCATCTAGAAGGTATTTCGTCCCAACAACCAAGTCGATTGACCCGATAAGAGTTCTGAGCGATTTCCAGGCCCAAGCGTATTTCTCCCCTGCTGCTCTTGCACCTGGAATGAGTCAGGTATATCTATTGTGAAGTGCTATGAAAAGTGGTTTGCAGTGTAAAGGTGGTGCAGTTTCACGTGAAACACAAAAGCCTGAAGCATTCCTTCACCCAAATATTCTTGCAACATGCGCGGGGGTGATGTTTTGTCAGTGCTGGCAAGTAGAGTAGTACTACTGCTACATGATTGCGGAGGAATAAGTGGTCTTTAAGAAGCGTAAGAAGGTGGACAAGGCACTTGCAGCGGCCATGGCCACTGAGGTTGTTGGGCCACGTCGTGCTGCTTTTGATGTTCCAGAAGAAGGCTTGCCTCCCGTCGAAGAACCAGATGATATTTCTGTTTCACGTGAAACACCGAAGTTTCCACGACCAGCAAATACCCGGATTTTTGTAGTAGCTAATCAAAAAGGCGGGGTAGGAAAGACCACTACTACCGTAAATATCGCTACCGCAATGGCACTGGCGGGCCTCAAGGTGCTGGTATGTGATCTCGATGCTCAGGGTAATGCCTCAACGGCGTTGGGCATCGATCACGCATCGGGAACGCCTGGCACCTATGAAGTGATGATCGCGGGAGATTCAATCGCTCAGCATGTGCAGCAGTCTCCTGAGTCGCCGAATCTCCGAGTGCTTCCTGCAACGATTGATCTTGCGAGTGCAGAGATCCAGCTGGTTAATATCGTTGCCCGCGAAAGACGGCTTGAGAAGGCGCTCGCTGCCTATCTTGCTGAGAATGACTGCGACTATGTCTTTATTGATTGCCCACCTTCATTAGGACTGATTACGCTCAATGCTCTTGTCGCTGCTGGGGAGATTTTGGTTCCTATCCAATGTGAGTACTACGCCCTCGAAGGCGTATCGCAGTTGGTTAATACCATCAACCTCGTCAAGGGTGAGCTGAATGATGACCTCACGCTTTCTACAATTCTTCTTACAATGTTCGACGGCAGAACAAAACTAGCAGCGCAAGTTGCTTTAGAAGTGCGTAATTATTTCCCTGATGAAACTCTCGAAACAGTAATTCCACGGTCAGTGCGTGTTTCTGAGGCGCCTAGCTTCGGGCAGACGGTGCTGAGCTACCAACCGCAATCAACGGGAGCACGGGCCTACCTTGAGGCAGCGCAGGAGATAGCGCTACAAGCGACTAATGACGATGATGAGGAGAATATCTAATGGCAACAAAAACAGGTGGCCTAGGTAAGGGTCTTGATGTTCTCATCCGTCGCACAGACGATCTGCCAGAGAAGCCTCTACGATCGACTAAGAGCAAGGCTATCCCTGGGCAGTTAGTGGTCCAAGACATTCCACTCGACCAGATTCGTCCTAACCCGAAGCAGCCGCGTACTGTATTTGAAGAAGATGCACTCACTGAGTTGGTCGAATCGATCAAAGAGGTGGGAGTTCTCCAGCCAGTCGTTGTTCGTGAATCCGCTGGCGGTGGCTATGAACTGATTATGGGGGAGCGGCGCTTCCGCGCTTCTGGGCTTGCCGGCAAAAAGACAGTCCCGGCGATTATTCGTCAGACAGCCGATGTTGATTTACTCCGAGATGCGTTGCTGGAGAATATCCATCGCTCGCAGCTCAACCCGCTGGAAGAAGGAGCTGCATATCAGCAGATGCTTGAAGACTTCGATTGCTCTCAAGAGGAGTTGTCACAGCGAGTTAAGCGCAGTCGTCCACATATCTCTAACTCGATCCGGCTATTGAAGCTGCCTGCACCAGTACAGCGCCGTGTGGCTGCTGGCGTTTTGAGCGCTGGGCATGCCAGAGCTTTGCTTTCACTTGATGATGTGGTAGAGATGGAGCGCCTAGCCCAGCGAATCGTCGCAGAAGGTATGTCGGTACGCGCCACCGAGGAAGTTGTTGCCCTTGGCCAGCGTCAGCAAAACAAGACAGTTAAGCGACGTGCTCAGGAGCCTTCGCCTCGGGCTACTGAGCTGAGCCAGGAGCTCTCAGATCATTTTGATACTCGGGTAACAGTGAGCATTGGTCGCGCCAAAGGCCAGGTAGTCATCGAGTTTGCTGGTGAAGAAGATCTTGATCGCATTCTTAACATCATTGAAGCAAAGCCAAGCTCATAAACATCGCAAAATATGCCGCTAAAAGGGCTTAATTATGGTGGGATGGTTGCTCAATACGAGTTCCATCCCACCATTTGCTTCACGTGAAACATTCAGGCCGGGCAGGTTCTTAGGATGGCTGCTATGACGGATAGATCGCTTCGTCCGCTACAACTGCGGGAGCTGCCGCAGTTGCCTGGCAGGCTGTCTGGGATAGTCCCAGAAGAGCCATGGTGTGTTGCTGCAGAGAAACGCTGGGGGAGCGTGGGGCTCATTGTCGGCGACCTGGAAGCATCGTCGTCGATATTGCTTTGGGCGGCTGATGTATTGCCAGTCGGGTATCGCGGTAGCCATAATCCGCGAGCAATGGTGATACTCGAATTACGTAGTACGGGTAGGCGTTCCTTGAGCCGAGAAGCGTATCTCATCGAATCTGCGCTAGATCACGCCCAGGCGCGAGGCGGCCGCACAGTAGAAGCGCTGGTGCCCTTTGCCTTTACCGTTCCAATTGATCCAGCCGTGCTGGCTCTAGCTGGTTTTCTGCCAGCTAGAGCTCAGCGCAGCGGGATTCTCTGGAAGAACCGAGGCGAAGTTATAAGCACCTTGCGGCGTCCAGATTTCAACGAACTACGACGCCACGTGGGCTTTGGGGCGTTCCGCAAAGGGAACTAATCTATTTCAATAATAGAACCAGAAGCTAGGCTAGGGGAGTACCGTCGTTGGTGTAGGCCACTGACGTTTCGTGTGAGACAGTGCGAGATACCGTGCATAGACGGTCTCGTGACTGGGTAATCGTGCGCTCAACAACATCGACGGCAGCCTTGCCCTCATCGGTGGCCGGGAACTGCAGCTGGAAGCCAACCAGGACATCATCAAGGCGATGGCCGCCGTTGTCATCGGTGATTGCCTTAGCGGAGACCTCAACAACGAAAGAGTCAGGCTCACTGCGCTTAGTGGTCATAAAATCTACGTCAATTGCGGAGCAGCCACCGATGGCAGCAAGGAGCAACTCGACAGGAGTGAGAAGGCCTTCGCCACGGCCGAACTGCAATGTCGCGCCAGTCTTGCTATGTGCGGTGTAGATACCCAACTCATCGCGGGTAATTTCAATCTGCTTACGTGGGGGAATCTCAGTCATGACACGAGTCTAGAGGCAAGCACAATGCCCGCTGCGGAAATCACAGCGGGCATTGAAGTGAAGATGTCTTACAGGTGCTTATCGAGCAACTTAGCCAAAGCCCCCTTGGTCTTAGCACCAAGTACCGACTCGACGATCTCACCATTGATGAAAAGGTGCAGCGTGGGCAACCCCTGGACACCAAACTTGGCTGGAGTGAGAGGCTCATCGTCGGCATTCATCTTGTAGAACTGCACGCGACCTTCGTAGAGGCCCGCAAGCTCGTCAATGATGGGGGAAAGCTGCTTGCATGGGGCACACCAGGTGGCCCAGTAATCGACGAGGACGGGCATGGTGGCCTTGAGGACCGTGGTCTCGAAATCTTTATCAGTGATGGCGGCGACATTGCTCATGAGTACTCCTTCAAAAAATCTGCGCCCCCTACTTAACCACTATCAGCCGACATTCGTCGGGAATACCAACAGCCCGCGCGTCGTTAGTTAGAGTTGCTAGGTACCTACAAAGGAGTTCTCCATGCGCGACATCATCATCGTTGGGTCCGGCCCCGCCGGCTACACTGCGGCCATCTACGCTGCCCGGGCCGGTTTCACGCCGCTGGTTTTCGAGGGTGCGTTTACCGCCGGTGGTGCGCTGATGACCACGACTGAAGTAGAGAACTTCCCCGGTTTCCCAGACGGCATCATGGGCCCTGACCTGATGGCGAATATGCGTACCCAGGCAGAAAAGTTTGGGGCAGAACTTATTGCTGACGATGTGCAGGAGCTAGATCTCACCGGCGGCGTGAAGAAGGTGACCGATAGCGAAGGCACCGTGCATGAGGCGAAGGCGGTCATTCTGGCAACCGGCTCGGCTTACCGGCACTTAGGCGTTCCTGGTGAAGATGAGTTCTCAGCTAAGGGCGTTTCCTGGTGCGCAACCTGTGATGGTTTCTTCTTCCGCGACAAAGAAATCGCTGTTATCGGTGGTGGCGACTCTGCTGCAGAAGAAGCAGACTTCCTGACTCGCTTCGCTAGCAAGGTGACTCTGGTTCATCGTCGCGCTGAATTGCGCGCTTCTCAGGTGATGGCTCAGCGCGTCCAGAACAACCCCAAGATTGATTTTGCGTGGAATAGCGAGGTGGTGGAGTTCACTGGCGGTGCAGGCCTGGAAGCTATCGTGCTCAAAGACACCCAGACGGGCCAGACCCGTGAGCTTCCTGTTGCAGGTGCCTTTATCGCTATCGGGCATGACCCGCGCTCTGAGCTGGTTAAGGGCCAGGTGGAGTTGGATGAGTCAGGCTTTATCAAGGTGCAGCAGCGCACACAAAAGACCAATGTCGCAGGGGTTTTTGCTTGTGGCGACGTCGTCGATCACACCTATCAGCAGGCTATTACCGCCGCAGGTTCTGGCTGTGCCGCAGCGCTTGATGCGCAAGCGTATCTGAACTCGCTCGCGGACTAAATAGTTGTTCTTAGCCGGGCGCCCTCTAACGAGGCGCCCGGCTTTTTGTTGCCTATTTAACTAATCTACGTTCTGCTGGGCAGAATCTCAGATCGGGCTGTAGCCTTACGCTGTTGGAGCTCAGCAGGGCTTTGTGGGAACCCGGTGCAATTCCGGGACTGACGCGCAACGGTGAATCAGATCATCTGATGAGTCCGATACCACCCAATGTTCTTTACTTGTGGCCCGCGAAAGTGCCCTGAACGAAAGGCTGCCTGATGGCGCATCGTTTTTCTGATCCTCTTCTAGAGCGCCGAACTTTTCTCTCGCTGCTTGGGTTTGCAGGTATTGCTGTCACCAGCGGTTGCACCGTAGGTAAGGTAACGACAAGCTCCTCGCCCGCAGCAACTACTGCCGCAGCTCGTACCATCGTTGATGGATTTGGCCGTACAGTGACGCTGAATAAGCCAGCAGAGCGCGCCGTAGTCGTTAGCCGCTACACAAATGAGTTGATCCGAGCAATCGGTTCTATCGACAAGGTTGTAGGCGTTGATCTCAATACCGCCCAAGACCGGGTTTACTGGCCACAATTTGATCCAGCCAAAGTCATCAGCGCACAGCAGGGTGGCTTGAACTTCGAGCAGGTGTTCGCCTATAACCCAGACGTCCTAATTGAGGGCGATAAGGCAAAGATTGAGGCAGATGCGGCCAAGGTTAAGCAAGCAGGCATCGAGACCGTGGCAGTAGTGCCATGGGATCAGGAACATTTTGCCCGCCAGATTGAGATCTTGGGGCAGGTTTTTGGAAATGAGGAAGGAGCCAAGAAGGTACTGGCTTTCTTCACTGAAAATCTTGATGCAGTTAAGAAGTGCGTCGCAGGCCGGAAGCCGGTCAAAGTGTACTGGGAATATGGCGACCCGTTCACCACTTGTGTTCCTGGCACCAGCAACCAGGGCTGGTACGACATGCTTAGCAATGCTGGTGGAGAGAGTATCTTCCCCGATCCTAAGACTGGAAAGACCGTTGATCCAGAGAAAATCTTGGCCGCCGATCCTGACGTGATTATCAAGACCTCCTCTGGGCCGGCCTTGAAGAATACGGGTGTTTACACTCCGCCAACTGCTAAGGATTTTGCTGATATATCAGCAGAGATGCTTGCTCGCCCAGGCTGGAAGGATCTCAAAGCAGTCAAGAATGGCCGGGTGCACATCACGACGGGCTTCTGCGGTGGTGGACTAGGAAAGATGGTTGGAGCTGCCTATGCAGCAACTTGGTTCCATCCAGAGGCGACGTCAGAGATCAAGCCAGATGAGATCTTCGCCAAGTGGATGAAGTTCCAAGGAGTAGCTCCGATCACCGGCCATAATTTCACCGTTCCCAAGCAGTGACGCAGATCAGCTCTTGGGCGGTATGTCGTCGTCGCCGCCAGATTTTTATCATTAGTGCTGCCGCCATATTTTTGCTTGGTTTGGTTTATCTTTCCTGTTTCATTGGGGTAGCAGATATCAGCTTGCCAAAGGCAGCTCGCTATATCGCGGGTCAGCGAGGTGACGGGTCGCTAACCCGAATGCAGTGGATCTCCTGGACCGCGATCCGATTATTGCGAATCGCATTGGGGCTTACTGCTGGATATTTGCTAGCGATAGCCGGGTCCTTGATGCAGTGCATTACCGGAAATGCCATGGCCAGCCCATTCACTACCGGGGTTTCAAGTGCTGCAGCATTTGGTGCAGGTTTGGCTATTTTGCTATCTCTGCGGATATTTGGATCGCTAAATCTAGGAATGATTGTATTGGCTTTCCTCATGGCTGCTGGATGTTCAGTCCTGGTCTTTGGCATAGCATCGCTGAAAGCATTGGGACGAAACGCGATAATCCTGACGGGTATTGCGTTGAGCTATCTATTCAGCGCTTTGCAGTCGCTACTGCAATTCGTTGCGAGTGATCAGAATCTGTCTTCCATCGTGAGCTGGACTTTTGGTTCGCTTACCCGGGGCACCTGGTCACAAGTCATGTTGTTGGGGGTCGCGGTATTGGTGGTGACTGTGGTTGCGTTGGTTTATGGTCACTCTTACACGCTGCTTGAGCTAGGTGATGAAACTGCTACGGCTATGGGAGTTCCAGTTTCAGCGCTACGTTTAGGCACCGGTCTTCTCGTGACCTTGACTGCTGCATTGGTCGTTTCGTTTACGGGAATTATTGGTTTCGTTGGCTTAGTCGGGCCGCATATTGCTCATTTCTTGATCGGGTCACAGCGGCGAGTGCAATTACCGTTATCAGGATTGATAGGAGCCGCACTGGTCGTTGCTGCTGATCTGATTGGCCGGACAGTTATGTCGCCGGTAGAGATCCCAGTGGGCATTATCGTCTCGCTGATCGGAGTGCCGCTATTTGTTTGGCTCATCCTGCGCTCGCGGCAGGAGGGATAAATGACGCTTACCATTTCGGGTCTTGGCTTTAGCTATGGTCAGACTAAGGTGCTTCAGGGGATGGATCTCACAGTTGCGTCAGGATCGTTTTGTGCCATCCTGGGCCCTAATGGCTGTGGCAAATCAACATTGTTGAAATGCCTTATTGGTTTCCTGCGCCCGGAGGTCGGCAGCATCACCTTAGACGATGCTGATTTGCGTCGGATACCTGCTTCTCGGCGGGCAGATATCTTGGGGTATGTGTCACAAGCTGGATCTATTTCGGGGGCAGGAGCAGGGCTGACTGTTTACGACACCATTGCCCTCGGAGCGCGTCGCCGACCGCCTCAGGACCGTCCGGCTGCTATTGCTGATGCAATTGATCGGCTTGGCCTGGAACCTTATGTGGGAAGGCAGCTACGCGAGTTGAGCGGCGGACAAGCTCAGCGAGTGCAGCTTGCCCGGGTATTGGCGCAAGGGGTTTCGACGATCTTGCTGGACGAGCCCATCAGCAACCTTGATCTGCGGTATCAGGTGCATGTGATGGATATTTTGCATGGGCTGGCACAGCAGCGAGATGTCACAGTCATAGCGGTACTTCATGATCTGAACTTTGCGTTGCAGTATTGCGATGAGGTGGCGATCGTGAATAAGGGACAGATAATGGTTCATGGGAATCCGATGTCGGTGCTGACGCCAGCCGTAATTGCGGACGCATTTAAGACTTCAGTGACGGTAGAGCAGGTTGCTGGGCGACCTGTAATCCTCCCACGTCAGGGAGTCTCTCATGGAACTAATTGAGCTGATAGCTTGCGCGAGGCGAGGCAATCCCAGCTGGTCCTCTGAAGAGGCCTTGGCAATGTCAGTGATTGCGGATTTGCCTGGGCAATGGGTGACTGGTACCGATATAGCTCAGCATCAGGAAATGGTGCTAGAACTAGTGCAGAACCATGCTCAAGCGCGGCTTTTGCCAGTGAACTTTGCCGCTGCTTCACTGATCTTTCAGCGGTATTGCCATCGATATGCCGCTTTAGCTAGCTATCTGCTCCTTACGGAGGGGGCGGCACCATTGCTTACTGCAGAGTCGTGCCAAACAAGATTTATTGTGGGCAGCCCTGCAGGGGTCGTAGTGAATGGTGCTGTCAGTGATTCCGCAGACGAGGTTCTTGACGCGTTGTTGGAAGGGCATTTACTGATTTTTGCTCAGCAACTAGGTATCTGTGCGGGTCTAAGCAGACCTAATGCGTGGGGCAACATTGCTGCCTCTTTTGCAATGGGGGTACGGTTCGCTTCAGCACAGCAAGACCCGAGAACGGTTCTTGAACAAGCAAATGTACTTGTGGAAAAGCGTCCAGAGTTAAGGCGTGGGGGAACTTTCAGGATAGTTAGCAATGCAACAGCAACTAGAGTTTTCTATGATCGGACTAGCTGCTGTCACTGGCATACTGTGCATGATGGCGAGCGTTGTAGTTGGTGCTCATTGCGTAGCACTGATGAGCGCACGCAGCGCTTTGAAACGCTACTGGGATAGGAACTCTTGACTGACAACGAGACTGAGAAGTTTGTCCTAGCAATTGATCAGGGCACAACGTCAACGCGGGCCATTGTGTTCAATCATGCCGGGCAGATTGTGGCTGTAGGCCAACTTGAGCATGAGCAGATTTTTCCAAAAGCTGGCTGGGTTGAGCATGATCCTGCAGAGATTTGGAGTAATACGAGGCAAGTAGTCGGTTTGGCGCTGTCTAAAGCCGATATCAATCGTCATCAGCTAGCGGCTGTCGGGGTTGCCAACCAGCGCGAAACAACAGTTGTCTGGGATAAGAACACCGGCAAGGCTGTCTACAACGCAATTGTTTGGCAAGATACTCGAACCCAGCACATTGTTGATGATCTTGCTGCTGGGAATACTGACAAATACAAAGCCAGGGTGGGGTTGCCGTTGGCGACCTATTTCTCTGGCCCGAAAGTCACGTGGATTCTTGACAACGTTGCAGGAGCACGAGAAGCGGCTGAGCGCGGGGACTTGCTTCTAGGCACTATGGATACCTGGGTGATCTGGAACCTTACTGGTGGTCCCAATGGTGGTATTCACGTCACTGATGTGACGAATGCGTCTCGTACGTTGCTGATGGATCTCCATACCTTGTCTTGGGCGGAGGATATTGCTGCGGATATGAGGATTCCGCTGTCAATGTTGCCTGAGATTAAATCGTCGTCGGAGATTTATGGGTATGGTGCGCAGGACTCATTGCTGATTAATACCCCGATAGCAGGGGATTTAGGGGATCAGCAGGCAGCGACGTTTGGACAAGCTTGCTTTGAGCCTGGAATGGCAAAGAATACCTACGGCACGGGCTGTTTCATGGTGCTCAATACCGGCGAGGAGATCGTTCCATCGACGCATGGCATGCTGACCACGGTGTGCTACAAAATTGGCACTAAGAAGCCAATTTATGCGCTGGAAGGTTCAATAGCGGTAGCGGGATCATTAGTGCAATGGTTGCGAGACAACCTCGGCATGTTTGATTCTGCTGATGAGATTGAGGCTTTGGCTAAGACCGTAGAAGATAACGGTGGCGCGTATTGTGTGCCAGCTTTCTCAGGGCTGTATGCACCTTATTGGCGTGCCGATGCGCGTGGGGCATTGGTGGGCCTTACGCGATATGTGAATCGTGGGCATATTGCTCGGGCGGTGCTAGAAGCCACAGCTTTCCAAACACGCGAGGTAATGGACGCGATGGAGGCTGATTCTGGAGTGCGGTTAGCTGAGCTGAAGGTTGATGGGGCTATGACTGCAAATGAGTTGTTGATGCAGTTCCAAGCCGATCAACTTGGGGTAGAGGTAGTGCGTCCAGTTGTTGCGGAGACGACAGCGCTAGGCGCAGCGTATGCAGCGGGGATTGCGGTTGGATTCTGGGACGGCGAACAAGATGTGATGGCGAACTGGGCTGAGTCTAAGCGGTGGACAACAGCAATGCCCCAGACGGAGCGTGAACGGCTCTACCGGCAGTGGAAAAAGGCAGTAACGAGGACTTTTGACTGGGTAGATGACGACAGTAATGGGTAGCGTGATCAGCCGGAAAGCAAAATTGTCAGTGATCGGTGAGAGGCTTCTCCTAGTAGAACTTTGGGAAGAAGAAAAGCCTAGAGCGAAGAAAGCACAAAATCGCTCAGGAGTAGCGAGCTGATTGAGGAACGCAACGTAGGTCTTCCCCACTAGCAATATGGGCAGTTAGACTCAGGATGTCGCTGAAGAAGGAGATTTATGTCGTACCCACAGCAGAATATGCCCGCAGGGCCCCAAGGATATTCACAGCAACAGCTTCCGCAATATCAGCAGCAATATCAATACCAGCAGGGGCCATACATGCCCAAGCCGGTTACGCTGCTTGCCAACCAGATTATTGGTGCCGCGATTCTTGTTCTGGGGGTATTCCTTACAATCGGAGCACGCTTGCCGTTCTTGGTTGTGCGGCCTGAGGCAGAAGAAAGTAGTGGTATCGATGCCCAGGCTGATTTCAGTGTGAACGTATTTCAGATCTTCACTGCCATGCCGGAAATTGAAGGGGAGAAGCCTTTCAATACAGCACTAGCGATCTTGGCTACGCTCGCGACGGTACTCAGCTTTGCGGCAGTATTCCTTGCTGGAGCTTGGCTGCTGCGAGGTACAAAACGGCTGACAGGGGCGTTGCTTGCTGGTGTGAGCGGGATCGCATTCTTCGTAGTCGGTCTAGCTTCGATGATCATCATTTCGGCGCACCTTGATGACGTGAAAGAAGGGCTTGGAGACAATCTGGGGTCGGTCACTCGAAACCTGGATGGCGTAGATGTAGGAACAGGAGCTGGCTGCTGGTTTTTCATCATTGGTGGTGTATTTCTCCTTGCAGCAGCAGTCTGTGCCGTGATCTTCGGGAAACAAATCCCACAAACTATCGCAAAACCTAAGCTCACTCTTGCGCTAGAAAGCCTTGTTGCTGGATCATTCCTCCTCCTCGCCTTACCGTGGTACACGGTAACCGTCGGTGCTGAAGACGACAAGCTTTCCATGTGGTGCACGGGTTTATCTAGGTTGCCAAGCATCCATCTAGAGGTCATGAGTATCTCGTTTAGTCTTGGAAGTAGCCTATCGTTGGCCTTGAACCTGCTCGCGATTACTTTGGCAGTGCTATTGGCAGCGCATGCATTAGCATCATCAACGTCGATGCGCCAGCTTCGCTGGGTCGTTGCCGGGGCGGGAATCCTTGCAGCAACTTGCGGCCTGTGGTCGTTGATTTCTACGATTAGCTATCGCTCAAAGATTCTCGATATTCCAGAGCAATTAGGAAAGATTATGGGATCGTCAAGTAAAGGAATGATCCCTGAAATAGATGAGTACTTCAAGCTCGGTGTAGGCCCATGGCTGTATTTCATCGCTGTTCTAGCCATCGCGGTACTCGCAGTATTACCACTCGTCATCAAGAGCCCACAAGAAAAGTGGGAGGCATATAACCGCAAGATGGCA
>CAMQXE010000018.1 GCA_947038745.1 uncultured Propionibacteriaceae bacterium
CGAGCTTTCTCCCCACAAAGCCTTTGAGATCGCTGGTCCCACTACCGCTTTTTGTCAAATAGCTGGCAGTGCAGCTACTGCACTTGGCCTGATTTTTATAGTTTTGATGGTGGTCATCTGGCTACGTGGGCCAGCGTCTGAATCACTTGTTTTGGCTGGTCTTATCATGATCGCCACTATCTGCATCATGATCATGACCAATAAAACTTTTTCTCCGCAATACCTCATGTGGCTAGCGGCTCCTTGTGCTGCGCTATTCACTATCTGTGATGAGTCCGAGCCGAAACTCACCCGTAGGCTAGCTACCCAGGTTCTAGTTATCTGTTTGCTTACACAATTGGTCTACCCCATTGGTTACGATTGGCTAGTTCGTCGTTTTGGCATAATGACGTGGCTTATCACTGCCGCACTCGCCGTACGCAATATCACTCTTTGTTGGCTTACAGGTTGGGTGTGTGTACTTATCATTCGCAGATCTCGGAGGGCAGATGACACGACTAGCTAAAGGCCAGCTTTATCGTCGTACTTGGTTCATGGTGCTGGTCTGGATAGTCGCGCATCTCGCTATGCTTGCACTATGGCCTCTCACCGATAGCGGCATGAATGGCGACGTCGTCTACTACAGCTCGGAAATGCAGTCTTTTCCATATACTGGAGTTCGTCTGACGATGACTGAATACCCGACCCCAGTAGTCTGGCTCTTTGAACTTATCCGGCTAGCATCGTTTGGGAATAACTATATTTTCCAAGCTCTATTCAGCGTATTCATGGCTGCATGCGATTTTGGCATGGCGATTGCACTGTGGCGCACCGCTGGTCCTCGACGGGAGCTTGCAACATACTTCTGGATCGTCTTCGTATTTGCGATTGGTCCCCTAATCTACTTCCGGTTTGACATGGTACCTGCGGTGCTAGTTGGCCTCGCTTTACTCTGGATTACTCGACAACCAACCATTTCTGGTGGGTTACTCGGTCTTGGCGCAGCGGTTAAGCTCTGGCCAGCGCTGCTGATATTGACGTTAGCTGCAGCCCGCAAAGAACGGCGTGCTGCACTCAGCGGATTCGTAGGAGTAGGTTTCGGACTCGCCGCACTTTCGTTACTTGCCGGCGGTTGGGATCGACTAGTCTCCCCGCTGATGTGGCAAAAAGGTCGTGGTTTACAGATTGAAAGTGTCCTCGCAACGCCATATATTTTTCTTCGCAGTTTCACACAAGAGAGTTACACCGTACGCTACTCCCGCTATCAAGCTTTTGAGATCTTTGGCCCAGGGGTGGACTCAGCTATCAAAGCATCCAGCTACCTCACCATTCTGGGGCTGCTTATTATCGTGTTGTTCTGCGTCAGACTATGGGCATTGCCAGAAAAGCACCACAATACGATTACTCTCGTTTCCATTGTCATTATCGCTGTCATGATTGTGACTAATAAAACGCTTTCGCCGCAGTACATCTTGTGGCTAGGTGGGCCAATTGCAGTGCTTATCTCCACCAGCAACTCACCAAGTAATGGCTTTAACCTGCCTCCGGCCCGATTGCTCGCTCTAAGTACTGTCTTGCTTGGTGTGCTGACGCAATGGGTCTACCCAATCTGCTACTTCAAACTTGTTATGCACGATAGGGGCAGCTACGCTGGCGCATTGGCTATCGTTATTCGTAACACTTACCTGCTAGCGTGGAGCACCTTGTTTGCAGTGCTTGCTTGGCATGCAACTAGACGAATAGTCAAGAATTGCTCCTAGGAGAACGATGTACTTCACTGATCGCGGTATCGAAGAACTCGCCAAACGTCGTGGTGAGGAATCCGTAAGCTACGAAGAGCTTGCTGAACTATTGCGGACTTTTGTCGATCTCCATCCAGAGCATGAGACCCAGATCGAACGGCTTGCGACGTGGCTTGCGCGGATGGATGACGAAGATGACTAAAGAACAACTGAAACACGTGATCACATTTCAGCAACAATTCTGAAAATACACGCTAACCTTGATCTACCGAATCAACATGACAGCCAGTTAGCAATGGCTGATGTTTTGGACCACAGAAGGAGCTTTTGCGCATGGATTGGCGCCACGAATCGGCGTGTATAGAAGAAGATCCCGAACTCTTCTTCTCGATTGGCAACACTGGACCTGCTCTTCTCCAGGTAGAAGAGGCCAAGCGAGTGTGCTCGCGTTGCAATGTACGCGATGACTGCCTGTCTTGGGCTCTCGAAGCTGGTCAAGACTACGGAGTTTGGGGCGGCATGTCGGAAGATGAACGTCGCGCACTAAAGCGCCGCAACGCTCGTAATCGACGTATCTAACTAACGATCTTCACGTCGCGCGTCGATCCGTTCCGCAGGAATGGCGACGCGCGCTGTGGCGCCCCCAACTGCTAGATCGAGTTCGAATGTCCCACCAAGCTCTTGCGCAAGGGTTGAGACGATATTAAGTCCAAGACCGGAACCGCCTCCTGTTTCAGCTGGAATCTGAACTTTGGATCCGGTGTCATGCACTTCAAGTTCAAGCCCAGCCCGGTTACGCCTTGGCGAGACGGTGATCTGCCCAGGGCCACGATTCAAACCATGATCTGCTGCATTTTGACATAGCTCGGAAATAATGAGCGAAAGCGGTGTTGCCGCATCCCCTGAAATCACGCCAAAACTCCCCTGCCGCTCTACCTGCACATCGCCAGCGTTCGGCGTCACTACGCTCGCTAAAGATAAAAGTCGATCGCAGACTCCATCAAAGTCCACGTCATCGTCGTAGCTTTGACTCAATAGCTCATGAACTACCCCAATAGCTGATACACGTTGCTGAGCTTTAGCTAACGCAGAGCGTGCTTCCTCTGACTCGATTCGGCGCGATTGTAGGCGTAGCAAGGCTGAAACCGTCTGCAAATTATTCTTTACCCGATGATGGATCTCACGAATCGTTGCTTCCTTACTCAGCAGCTGACGTTCTCTGGTTCGGATATCGGTGGTATCACGAGCAAGGACGAGCGCTCCAAGATAATCAGAAGAGACCAAAGGGATCACTTGCACCCGGACAGTTGCCATGGCATTAGTTAGATCAAATACTCGAGAATCCAGGAACTGGTGTTCATGAACATCGAGACGTGCTTGATCTATTGGCTCACGATCATGGACTAATCGGGCTGCAACGTCGGAAAATCGTTCTCCCTCGAACTGGCCTTCAAGACCCAGCCGACGAAAAGCCGTCTGGGCATTGGGACTGGCATATGTCACGCTGCCTTGCCGGTCCAATCGAATAACCCCATCACCAACATTTGGTGAATGCAAAGGTTCTGGATCATCCAAGACAAAGGGAAAATGTGCCTCGTTAAGCATCGCTTCCAAAACGTTGGTTGCTTCAAGATAAACAGATTCCAAACGACCTTGACTACGTGAGGATAAGCGATTGGTATGTCTGGAAACGATACCGATCAGTTGCCCATCACGCAGGATCGGGATGGCCCTAACATCTGCGGGGATAGGCTCGCAGCCTTGGCGATCATTTTCATGATGCGCAACTGCAACGATTCTCTTAGAGCGAAATGCGAGAGCAATTGGATCATTGATGTCGCTGATCTGATAACCAATGATGTCTTGAGTCAGTGCTGTTGGGCCAGTTGCAGGTCGCGCTTGCGCTATTGCGACGAGTGCGGAATCTTCTGAGTAAGGGACCCAGAGCACAACGTCAGAAAACGACAGATCAGCCAAAAGCTGCCATGAATCGATTAGGTTGCTGAACCAAGTACGATCGATTTCGGCAATCTCTGCAGTCCATAAATTGACTCCCAACATGCTGTAAGCCTAGCGAGGTAGGCGAGTCGATTTGGGGTTGGCCGTGATAGCAGGCAAAATGAGTGATTGAGCATGCGCCGGAGGGCGCAGCCAACGACAGGAAGGAGACCACCATGGGTAAGGGTGGCCGCTGCCGTCGCGCCCGTCGGAAGAAGTCCGCTAACCACGGAAAGCGTCCGAACGCGTAGACGATTTAGATTATTGAAGACCCTCGCTCTATGGGGGTCTTCAATAGTTTTAGTTCTGTGTATGCCGCAATGCTGAGATACGTTGAGCCAAGCTTTCTGGAGCAGAACAACAACAGGCTTTCTTGATTAGGGCACGGAGCTGATTCTCCGCATCAACATGGTCAAGACAGTCCTCACAAGCCATGAGATGTGCTCGGATTTCGTCACAACTGCTGACGTCTAGCTCGCCATCAAGAAAAGCAAAAACTTGCGCTAACACTTCGGCACAGGATGCTTCTGGATCAATCATGACGCAGATACCCCAATTCCTAATTCACGGGCATGATCAGCCAAGGTATTGCGTAACTCAGCTCGGCCACGATTGAGCCTGCTCATCACAGTTCCTACCGGAGATCCCATGATCTCAGCTATTTCCTTATACGAGAAACCTTCAACATCTGCCAGCAGAACAGCTATTCGATACTCATCATGCAGTCCTGATAAAGCATCTGTGATGACTGCATCAGGGATCAGCTCAAGAGCTTGCGCCTCAGCTGATCGCAGACCAACTGAGTCATGTGATGCTGCTTTAGCAAGTTGCCAATCCTCAACTTCTCCGCCGACCGTTTTAGGAGACCGTTGCTGTTTTCGATACAAGGAGATGAAGGTATTAGTCATGATGCGATACAGCCAGGCCTTCAGATTCGTCCCCTGCTTGTACTGACTGAATGAGGCAAAGGCCTTGATGTAGGTCTCTTGAACCAAGTCCTCAGCATCATGAGGGTTATGAGTCAGGCGAAGCGCGCCAGAATATAACGCATCCATGTGCGTCATAGCATCTATCTCGAAGCTTTCGAGAAGTTCGTCCGGCGTCGTTGTCATCGGGTCTAAGCCTACCCATGTGTGCGCAGTTATGGTGCGCTGACGTGTCATCGTGGCGCAACTCATAACATTTAGAACGTTGCAAACGGCCCTATATATTCCCACAACTGCCAAAAGTGCGAGAGACTGATTCTATGAACGTGATCCGTTTTGCAGGACGAACTATGCTCGGTGGGTATTTCATGGCTAGCGGTGTGAGCGCTGCGATGAAACCAGATGCGCATATCGCTAAAGCACAGCCACTCCTTGACACTGTTATTCCAACGGTATCTCGGGTCTTGCCAGAGCAGTATGCTGCCAAGATTCCCTCCAACAAGGAGACGCTGGTCCGTCTAAATGGCGCCGCATTAGCAGTTGGCGGATCGATGATGGTGCTTGGTCTTGGACGCCGTCTAGGAGCAACTATCGTTGCCGCAAACTTTGCCCCAGTACTAGCTACTCGGTTGCCACGGTCTGGCTCTAGCGCTTCTGAACGAGAGTCAAATCTTGGTGAGTTAATCCGCGATGCTGCCGTCCTTGGCGGGGTTTTAATCGCTACCCAAGATACCCAAGGCAAGCCAAGTTGGACCTGGCGAGCAAATGCGAAGCGAGTTGAGCTAGCTCGACAAGCAGAGCGGGTAGCTGCTTCATTGACCTCCACATCTGCGGCCAGAAAAGCGGCAGATTCACTCAAGCCTGAAGGGCCTGCGCTCTGAAACGAAGTATTTACGACGACGATCATGCTGGCTTTGATCGCCCACGTCGCACTAGACCAAGAACTAAAGATCGTCCCAACTACAGCGCCAGACCTTTAGGACATGTTCTTTCTGTAGATCGTGGCCGTTACCGATTACTCATAGACGAGCTTGCAGTATCGGCAACGAAATCACGCTCGCTGGGGCGTAAAGCGGTGATCGTTGGTGATCTTGTCCGTGTTGATGGTGATGTATCTGGAACGCCTGGAACTCTTGCACGGATAGTCGCGGTTGAAGAACGAACCACCGTACTTATGCGCACCGCTGATGACACCAGTTCTCAAGAGCGCCCCATGGTTGCCAATGCTCATCAGTTGGTTATTGTGACAGCTTTAGCTGATCCGCCGCCGCGTCCTGGGATGATTGATCGAATCCTCGTTGCAGCTTACGATGCGGGACTTACACCGTTACTGTGCTTGACCAAAGCTGATCTTGCTAGTCCTGATGAATTGATTGCAGCCTACGAGCCGCTTGGTGTTCCAATCGTCGTAACACAGCAAGATCTTGATCCTGAGGTTCTTCGTCAAGAACTTCTTGGACAAGTTAGCGTTCTTGTCGGTCACTCAGGAGTAGGGAAATCCACCCTGGTAAATGCCCTAGTTCCTGGGCTAGATCGTGCCGTTGGCAAAGTTAATGATGTGACCGGGCGGGGACGCCATACCTCAACATCAGCGGTAGCTATTAAGCTTCCCGACGGTGAAAGTTGGGTTATTGATACCCCAGGAGTACGTAGCTTTGGTCTTTCCCATGTCACTCCAGATGGCGTAGTAGCAGCATTCCCTGATTTAGCTGGCATTACCGATGGCTGTCCCCGAGGCTGTCTACATACAGCGCAAGCTCTTGATTGTTCCCTAGATACAGCGGCCGAAGACGGTAGGCTCTCCCCTGTTCGTCTTACCTCATTCCGCAGGATTGTCGACGCCTTAGTAAAAGCCAGGGAGCACCAATACGATTAGGCTGGACGCTGAACTCGAGGTTCATCCCAGACTGGGCTTGAAGATTCATAAACCTTGCCATCACTGCCAAAGATCAAGAACCTATCTAGTCCTTTTGCAAACCATCTGTCATGGGTAACAGCAAGCACAGTTCCTTCGAACTGAGCTAGTGCTCCTTCTAGGGCCTCGGCACTGTCTAGATCGAGGTTGTCAGTCGGTTCGTCGAGCAAGAGCATGGTCACTCCACTTAGCTCTAATAGCAGAATCTGTAGCCGCCCCTGTTGCCCGCCAGAGAGCGTTTCAAAACATTGATGAGCCGCACCTGCAAGTTCATAACGATCTAAGACCCGAGCTGCCTGTTCCTGGGCAAGCCCCTGACGAAGGTCATCGCCCCGATGAATGATCTCTAGCAATGTCTTGCCCACAAGCTCAGGATGTTCATGGGTTTGTGCAAATAATCCTGGCACCACACGAGCACCCAGCTTGGCACTTCCCGTAAAAGCAACTGGAGTTAGTTCGTCTGAACCCGCGATGCAATTTCTGCTGTCTGGTAATGATCCACCGCACGCCAGCAAACGAAGGAAATGCGACTTTCCTGAACCATTGCTGCCAAGAATCCCGACTCGATCCCCAAACCAAATCTCTGTAGAAAATGGGCGCATCAAACCAGTCAGTTCCAGTTCTTCACAGACAAGTGAGCGTTTTCCAGTCCGTGCCCCCGACAGCCTCATCGTGATCTCTTGACGTAATGGGATAGCCTGCGGCGGGCCAGCTTGCTCAAACTTTTCTAGGCGAGTGCAGGCTGCTTGATATTTCGAGGCTAAGGCATCGGAATTGGCAGCAGCTTGACGAAGATCGCGTACTAATCGCTGAAGTTGTGCCTGCTTCTCATCCCAGCGTCGCCGCAATTCTTCAAAACGCTCGAATCGATCTCGGCGAGCTTGAGCGAAAGTAGCAAAGCTACCACCATGGACCCATAAGGAGTTTCCATCTGCGCCAAGCTCGAGCGCAGCAATACTGGTTGCAGCTTCAGCTAATAGTTCACGATCGTGAGAAACCAACAATACCGATTTTTTCGTCATCGAAAGTTGCCGTTCCAACCAGCGCTTTCCCGGAACATCAAGATAGTTATCTGGCTCGTCAAGAAGTAAAACCTCGTCTGGGCCTCGTAATAGCAATTCTAAGGCAAGCCGCTTCTGCTCACCGCCAGAGAGTGTGGCGACGTCGCGCCACTGGCATGCAGCAAAGCTCTGTCCTAATGCTTGCTGGCAACAGACATCAAAAAGGACTTCTTGGTCATAGCCACCAGCATCAGCATATTCGGCCAAAGCGCTTGCATAACGTAGTTGCTGCGGCTCACTATCGTCATCCATCAGTGCTAATTCACAATGGTCCAGAGCCAGAGACGCTTGCCTAATCCGGGGCGGCGATAGCTCAATCAACAGATCATGGACAGTCGAATCATCGCGGATCGATCCGATAAATTGTCGCATTACGCCCAACCCGCCAGAGCGATTAATCGTGCCGCTATTGGGATCGATATCGCCTGCAATAAGGCGCAGTAGAGTAGTTTTCCCGGCTCCATTGGCACCAACTAATGCCATGACGCAGCCTTCGCTCACCCGGAAGGACACCTCATCGAGAAGCATGCGCCCATCAGGAAGGGTGAAGCTCACTGCGTCAATATCGATATGTCCCATAATCGCAAGACTAGGCGCCACGCATTGATTCCTGCTACTTATTTATTGTCGTACTGTGAGCCTGTCCTACCAGCGCTTGGGCATTGCCCGCGCTAGCGTATTGCCATGGTTGTGACTTCGAACTTTAATGACGATGTACGGCTAGCTCATCTTCTCGCTGACAATGCTGACTCAGTCTCGATGACTCGCTTTCAAAGTGATGATCTCGTCATTGAGCAAAAAGCTGATGGTACGCCGGTTACCTCAGCTGACCGAGAGGTTGAAGCTGCAGTTCGAGCTACTTTAGCCAAAGCCCGGCCCCGTGATTCCATTCATGGAGAAGAAGAGCCTGACAAAGTCGGCGGATCGCGACGCTGGATCATCGATCCTATCGATGGCACAGCAAACTACCTACGCGGCATTCCAGTCTGGGCCACTCTTATTGCACTTGAAGAAGCTGGTGAGATCGTTCTCGGGGTCGTATCAGCCCCCGCTCTTGGACGACGTTGGTGGGCTTCTCGCGAGAATGGCGCCTTCACCGGAAAGAACTTCCGCCAAGGAATTGAGATGCAAGTTTCTAATTGCTCTCAGATCAAGGACTCCATGCTGTCGTTTAGCGATATCCAACAATGGGTAGATGCAGGACGTGGCCAAGAATTCGTTGATCTTATGCGCCAAGCTAAACGCACCCGTGCTTTTGGCGATTTCTGGAGCTACATGCTTGTTGCTGAAGGTACTCTCGACATCGCCTGTGAGCCTGAGCTAGCACTTCATGACATGGCGGCATGTTCAATTATCGTTACCGAAGCAGGAGGTTCTTTTACCGATCTCGACGGCGCCGAAGGACCATATGGGGATGGCGCAGTCGCAACAAATGGACTCCTACACGACCTGGTACTACGTCAGCTAAACGGCGAAATCTAACGTCTAGCGCAGCACCGGAACAGAAGCTAGCAGCTGTTTGGTATATGCCTCCTGCGGGTTGGTATAGACCGCCGTGGCACTACCCCTCTCAACGATATGGCCTTGCCGCATCACCACGATATTTTCACAGACATGTCTTACCACATTGAGATCATGCGAAATAAAGATCAAAGTAAGCGCCATCTCTGCGACCAAATCATTGATCAGATTCAATACTTGCGCGCGCACGGAAACGTCCAAAGCCGAAACTGGCTCATCAGCAATTAATACTTGAGGCCGAGGCGCTAATGCCCGCGCAATGGCGATACGCTGACGCTGCCCACCAGAGAACTCGTGCGGATACCGATCTTGGGCATCTCTAGGTAGCCCTACCTGATCGATAACTTCAGCTAGCCGACGTGGAATATCGCGAGGGACATCTGGGTCCTTACGTAGTAGTGGAGAACGCAATGGCTCGGCAATGATATCCCCCACTTTCATCCGTGGATCAAGCGAGCTACGGGGATCTTGGAATACCAATTGCACATTGCTGCGTAAAAAGCCAAGCTGGCGATCGCTTAGCCCAACGATGCTGGTTCCTTGAAACCGAATATCTCCAGATGTTGGTGTTGCTAAACCTGCCATGAGTTTAATTAGGGTTGATTTACCCGAGCCAGACTCCCCTACTACCCCTACACGTTCTCCTGGGGCGACAGTTAAACTAACCGAGTCCAGACCTATGACACGGTCTTTCCCTTTACCGAAGATTCGGGTGAGATCAGTGACTTCATAGACCTGCGTCATGATGCACTCCAAAAATCCTCAACTGTTTGTAGCCGCTGCCCCGGAGGAACATCAGCGATCCTCGCTGTCGCAACTAATCCCTTGGTGTATGGGTGCCGTGGACTATGGAAAATTTCTGCCGTGGGGCCTTCTTCAACAATCTTTCCGTGCAACATCACCATCACGCGTTCGCACATCCGCGATACAACTGCAAGATCATGCGAGATAAATAGACATGCTGCATTCTCGGCATCGAGTTGCTGATCTAAGACATCAAGTACCCGAGCTTGAACGGTTACATCAAGAGCCGTTGTGGGCTCATCACAGATAATGAGATCTGGGTGATTGATCAATGCCATAGCCAATATGCAACGCTGCCGCTGTCCACCAGATAATTGGAATGGAAAAGCATCGCAAACTCGTTCTGGATTAGCCAGGCCAACGTTAGCCAACATATCGAGCACCCGGCAGCGCGCCTCGCCTGGCTCGGTATCGTCGTGGAGCCGTAGAACTTCAGCGATCTGACGTCCGACCCGCATCGTTGGATCCAGCGCTGTCATAGGTTCTTGAAAAACCATCGACACGACATTACCGCGTAGCTTAGATAGCTCTTTATCAGTAGCTGACAGTACATCTGTGCCTTTGAGCCGGATGCTCCCAGTAGCTGCTGCTGTTTCGGAAAGTAGCCCCATAATCGCCAGCGCTGTCACAGACTTCCCTGAACCAGATTCACCGATAAGCCCGACTCGCTCACCAGCAGCAATACTGAAACTGACATTCTCCACACCCAGACGATTACGACGCCCAAAGGTCACGCCGAGATCTTGAACCTCCACTATTCCTGTCATCGCACCTCCTTGAGTCGAGGATCGAGCAGATCTCGGAGACCATCACCTAGGAGATTAAAACCCATGACAGCCAGCGCAATGGCAAGACCAGGAAGAACTGCTTGGTACGGATGGGTGTACATCACGTCGCGAGCGTCATACAGCATGCGTCCCCATGTTGGAACGTCTGTTGATCCCCCCACCCCCAGATAGGACAGTCCAGCTTCAGCAAGGATTGCGATTCCAAAGCTCACTGACGCCTGGACCCCAATCGTTGGGGTTACATTTGGCACGACATGGCGTAGCGCAATCTTTAATGGTCGAGTACCGCTTGAACGTGCCGCAAGTACATAGTCTGAAGCCACCACAGGTAATGCCGAACTACGAGTTACCCGTGCAAAAGCTGGGATTGAAGATATTCCAATAGCTACCATTGCCGTAGCCGTCGAAGCTCCAAGCGCTGAAGCAAGCAAGATAGCTAGCAGTAATGCCGGGAAGGCATACATAACATCGGTTAGACGCATGATGAGCTCATCTACCCAACCCTGTTTCATTGCAGCAAAGATCCCTAAAGGAACCCCGATAATCGCGGCAATGCTAACAGCGATAACCCCGACTTCAAGACAAACACGAGCACCAACCATCAGCCGAGAAAGCAGGTCTATCCCCATGCGATCAGTTCCCAACCAGTGTGCTGGGCTTGGTCCTCGTAATGTTTCAGATGGAACAATGTGGGTCGGATCGTATGGAGTCCAGATCAGGGCAAGCAGTCCAATAACAGCAAGACAGCCAACGAGAATGATGCCTACGATAAGCCCTAGTCGTTTCACTTTGCAGCCTCCCTGACACGAAGGCGTGGATCGATGATCAGATATAACACATCGACAATCATGTTAATTGAAAGCACTGCAAAGACCAGCAGCATAACGATTGCTTGCACAATACCTAAGTCATGGGTAGATACTGAAGTAAGCAATAATTGCCCCAATCCGGGCAGTGCAAATACCTGTTCAATGACGATTGCTCCAACCAACAAGGTTGATAACTGCAACCCAAGAACTGTCACCAACGATAGTGCAGCATTGCGCAACCCATGACGAAATAGTGCAGGCCAGACTCGCCAACCAAAAGCACGCGCAGTCCGGAAATAATCCTCAGCTAGT
>CAMQXE010000019.1 GCA_947038745.1 uncultured Propionibacteriaceae bacterium
AAGCAGACGGCTGCTACCAGGAAAAGTAAGTAAGCCACAGTGGGGTTGAGTAGATTCACTGGTTGCTCTCTTTCTTTGGTTTAGCAGAAAACATCTCTAGCATGCGGTCTGTAACGACAAAGCCACCAACGACATTAATGGTTGCCATGACAATGGCAAGAAGGCCAATAATGAGTTCCACGGTATTTGTGGTGCGAGCGGTAACAATAATTGCACCAACTAAGATGATGCCATGAATGGCATTTGCGCCCGACATGAGTGGAGTGTGCAAAGTTGATGAAACCTTACTTACTACCTCAAATCCAAGAAAGATTGAAAGAATAAAAGCGGTGAGGAGTCCAAGGCTGGAAACCATATTATGCCTCCTTTGATATTTCGGTTGGTGACGCAGTAAGGGAAAGCTCTGCTTCTTCTAGTGCAACGCGAGTGGCTTCGTGGCGAACTGTGCCCTGCTCGATCAAGCAGCAGCCCGACATGATTTCGTCAGTAAGATCAATATGGAACTGGCCGTTATCGTCAAGGCCAAGTTCAAGCAGATTGACGATGTTCTTTGCATAGAGCTTAGAAGCATCGGTGGGCATTCCAGATGGTGGATTAAACATGCCATAGACCCGACAATTTCCGATCATGATATCGGCTCCAGGTTCAGAACCTTCGATATTCCCGCCCTTGGCGGCAGCCATATCAATAGCTACTGATCCGGGCTTCATCTGCTCAATCATTTTACGAGTAACTAGAATCGGGGCGTCGCTGCCTTGGATTAGTGCGGTAGTAATAAGAATATCGGCTTTGGCGATATAAGGAGCTAGTGCTTCTTGCTGACGTCTAGCCCGATCCTGGGAGAGTTCTTTGGCATAGCCGCCTGAGCCGTCGGCGGTTTCTAAATCCAATTGAATAAATTCCGCCCATTGATTTGATCTCGTCAGCAGATGCGGAACGGACATCGTATGCCTCAACAATGCCACCGAGACGTTTGGCTGTACCAATCGCCTGTAGCCCAGCCACGCCCGCGCCAAGGATAACCACTCGTGCTGGTGGAATCGTCCCAGCAGCAGTCGTATACATGGGGAAGAATCGGGGGCTACGCAGCGCTGCATGGACTACGGTACGGTAACCCGACACCAGCGCTTGCGAGGTGAGCGCATCCATCGACTGCGCCCGCGAAATACGAGGGATGAGTTCCATCGCTAATGTCGTACAGCCTTTATCGCGTAGGGCTGCGACCCCGGAAAGCTGATGCCGTCCGGTGGTAAAGCCCACAGTGATCGTTCCGGGGCGTAGTAATTCAATTTGTTCAGGCAAGAGAGGCCGCACATGCGCCAAAATGTCAGCCCTAGAGACAGCCGTCGCATCACCAATGTCGGCTCCGGCGGCGCGATATTGCGCATCACAAAAGAGTGCTTGGTCTCCGGCGCCAGTTTCAATCGTGACGTGCAGCCCATGACGAACAAGTATTGCTACGGTTTCTGGAGTAAGCGCAACGCGGTTTTCACGCTCGCGAGGCTCTTTCATTACCACGACGTGCAGCGGTGAGGAAGCAAGCGGTGGCGGGGTTTTTACGACTTCAGCCATATCGTTCCCTGTGTTGTACCGACCCTCAGGCCGGCAGCCCCAGGGAAGCCTGGGCTACGGTGCTCTGCGGTTTCCCGCAATAGGCTCAGAACCCATCAAAGCACTTGATGGAATGCAACAGATCAGTGGGGTCTCTTTGTAAGGAATCTGTGCCGTACTGGGTATCGTTACCAGCATGCCGTCACTGACTAGTATCGAAGCTGCTGCCCGCGCTGCCCTCATTAACGTCAATCAGATGCAGGTCGATCTTGATGTCACAGGGGAGGAAAGTTTCGGCTCGCGGTCAACAATCGAGTTCACGTGTACCCAACCAGGGGCCACAAGTTTCGTCGAATGTTGTGCCGAACGGGTGAACGAGATCTGGCTCAATGGGCAGTCCGTTGATCTGAGTGCATGGCATGATGGCCGGATTGTGCTAGACGGGTTAGCCCAGCACAACACGCTGATCGTCGATGCGCAGATGACCTACTCCCATGATGGTGAGGGATTGCATCGCCATGTGGACCCTGCCGACCAGCAGACCTATCTCTACGCGATGAGCTTTCTCGACGCCGCACCTAGATGGTTTACCTGCTTTGACCAGCCAGATTTGAAGGCCCCCTACCAGTTCTGGGTCACTACGCCAGCATCCTGGATTGTGTTCGGTAACGGTGCGCCGACCAAGGTGAGCCAGACTTCAACAGCAGCGCTTTGGTCGTTGATTCAAGAGGTGCCTCTGGCAACGTACTATGTCGCTATCGCTGCTGGTCCTTATGTCGGTGTGGTGACTCAGCATGATGGCGTCATTCTTGGCGTACATGCTCGGGCTTCGCGCGCTGATGATCTCAGCGCTAATGCTGGTGACATTCTCAACGTCACGAGCCGGGCATTGGATCGGTATCACGAGCTATTTGGGGTGCGTTATCCCTACGGGCGCTATCACCAGGTCTTTACTCCTGATTTCAATGCTGGGGCTATGGAAAATCCCGGCTGTGTCATTCTGCGTGACAGCCTCATTTTTGGGCACCATTCAACCGTGGAGCAGCGGGCAAGTCGAGCGTCAACGGTCGTGCATGAACTAGCGCATCAGTGGTTTGGCGATCTGGTGACGATGCAGTGGTGGAATGACCTGTGGCTCAATGAATCCTTCGCTGAATATATGGGGCACCGGATTACTGAAGAAGCAACTGGGTATGAGCAGTGGGTGAGCTTTGGTCTGCTGCGCAAGGTCAGAGGGCTTAACGCGGATCAAGCACCATCGACGCACCCGGTCGCGGTTCGGGAAGCTCTTGATGGCGGCGTCGCCTTGCAGAACTTCGACGCGATTAGCTATTCCAAAGGAGCCGCACTCCTGCGTCAGCTCAATGCTTTTGTTGGGGACGAGATTTTCTTTGCTGGGTTGAAGGACTACTTCGTTACTTTCGCTGGCGGCAACGCAACAATCGCTGATCTCTTGCGTTGTTGGGAATCAGCAGGCGCGGCTCAACTGCAATCGTGGTCGCAGGATTGGCTTTTGACACAAGGCCTGGACGAGGTTCGCGCGGTCCAACGTGACGGACAGGTTGGGGTGGAGATTACGGGCGCAGTACCGACTCGCCAACATGCGCTCAGCCTGGTGGGTATCAATCAGCAGGGGATAGCGCAGCAATCGCTTTCTATGGTGGCATCAAATCCGGGCTTGATGTTAGATCAACCCGATGAAGAGCTGTTTTGGTTCCCTGACGCTCATGATGTTGCGTGGGCCAAGCGTCGCCCGTCGCAGCCGTGGTCGAAGTTGCCGACGATGTCGGCTATTTCAGACCCGGCCACCCGGGTTGCGCTCTATGCAGCTTTGCGCGATAGCGTGCATAACGCAGAGCTTGATCCGGTGACGGCACGGCAACTGGTGTTGCGGGAGCTACCGCAGGAGCCACACGATTTCATTGCGGCAGAGTTACTTAGTGCAGCGCGCTCCTACTGTGGGGGCATGTTGCCCGCAGGCCAGCGCGTAGCGGCTCTTGATGAGGTAGCTCAGGTGGCATGGGGGATGCATCAGGAGGCTTCTCCTGGCTCGGACCGGCAATTACTGGCTTTGAAAGCTGTGATCGGTGCTACCCACGACGTTGAACTACTCAATGGATTCCTTGCTGGTGTGGGAATGGCGAAGCAAGTGCGTCTGGATCGTGAGTTGCGCTGGGCTATCGTGACTCGGCTAGCGTCGCTCGGTGCTGGTGCGGAAGCGATAAATACTGAGCTTGAGCGCGATGCTTCGCTAAGCTCGCTGAACTTCGCTGCTCGGGCACGGGCGGCACAGCCAGATCTTGCAGCGAAACAGCAGGCCTATGACGTCATCATGCGCGATGCCCAGGCCAGTCCAGATCTAGTTGGTGCATTGTGTGAAGGGCTGTTCTTATCCGAACAACAACATCTGCTTGAACCGTTAGCGCGGCAGTGGTTCGAGGATGTGGCTGGTTTGTCGCAGGTTCGGCAAGGGTGGTTGCTGTTGCGTACTGTCTCGTTGTCGTACCCTGTTCAAATTGTGACAAACGAAATTCTTGCGGCCGCAGAGGCGGTATTGCGAGATAATTTTGTGGATGGATTGATTTTGCGTGCAATTATCGATCAAACCGACCTATTGCGCCGGAAACTTGCCTGTCTTGAACTTTTAACATCTAAATAACGGGTCGGTAACACTGTCATCTTTCTCCTCTGATCTGCATAAAGATAGGCGAAAAGCACAGCTTGAGTGCTTTTCGGAATCCCATAAGAGGAGAACGAAGATGGCCCGAGGAAAAGTAGGTGCCTTGGTCTTAGCGGGTCTGCTCGCGGTCAGCATTCCGCTGACCGGCTGCAGCGCTGAAGACGAGACAACAGCGAGTGACGAAACTAACGTCAAGTGGGACGCTAACGGCGAATTATCGATGCGAGGGTGTACCCCGCAAAACGCGCTGCTTGGCTCCAATACGGGCGAGACCTGTGGCGGAACGGTACTTGCCGTAACGAATGCACAGCTCATCCGCTACAACATCGATACTGCTGATCCTGAAATGGAGATTGCAGAGTCGATCACTCCGAGTGCAGATAACACCAAGTTTACGGTGAAGCTCAACAAGGATTGGACGTTCCACGATGGGACCAAGATTCTCGCAAAGAGCTTCGTCGATGCCTGGAACTGGGCTTCCTATGGTCCGAACGGTCAGAAGAACTCCTCGTTCTTCGCCGTCATCAAGGGCTATGAGGATGCTCAGTGTGATGCGAAGAAGGATCCGTCGTGTAAGCCAAAGGCCGATAAACTCAGTGGTCTTGCCGTGGTAGACGATCAGACTTTTACCATTGAGACCACTGAGCCAGTATCAAACCTGCCAGTGCGTCTAGGCTATAACGCCTTCGCGCCTTTGCCGGACTCTTTCTTTGCTGATACCGATCCAAAGAAAGCCAATTACACAAAACTGCCAGTAGGTTCTGGTCCGTTCAAGGTCGTGCGTAACGACGAGAAGGAAATTACCCTTGAGCGTTACGACGGCTTCAAGGGCAAAGACAAGGCCCAAGTTAAGACGATTCACTACAAGATCTACAGTGATCCGGCTGCTGCTTACACCGATGTCATTGCCAATAACTTGGATCTGACGGATTCTATTGCGCCAGACCAGTTGATCAATGAGCAGTACAAGAAGGACCTCCAAGGCCGTGCGCTACTTAAGCCCACGTCGTCAATGGCTTACCTCGGTTTCTCTCCTGCTGATGATCAGTTGAAGAACCCCAAGGTGCGCAAGGCTATTTCGATGGCTATTGATCGTGAAGCCATCACCAAGGAGATCTTCCAAGGTGCGCGTACTCCGGCAACCTCATGGGTAGCTCCGACAGTGTCGGGTTACAACAAGGACGCCTGTGGCGAAACCTGCCAGGTCAACAAGGACAAGGCCACCGCGCTACTCAAAGAAGCTGGTGGCTACAACGGAACCTTGGAGCTGTGGGTGAATGCAGATGCTCCACATAAACTGTGGGCCGATGCAATCTGCAACTCCATTAAGTCCAATATCGGTGTTGAATGTGTTACTCAGCAGAAGCCAAAGTTTGCTGCGCTTCTTAACGATCTGAAGGACCGCAAGCTTAAGGGCATGACCCGCTATGGCTGGCAGATGGATTACCCATCGATTGAAAACTACCTCTCGCCGATCTACGGTAAGGGCGCCGACTCAAACTACTGGGATTACGACAACCCGAAGTTCGAAGCCAAGCTAAAGGAAGCCGCTTCCGCTAAGGACAATGCTGCAGCGAACAAGCTCTACCAAGAGGCTGAAGCCATGATTGCTGCTGATCTTCCAACTATTCCGCTCTGGGTTACCCAGGCGTCGGTTGGGTGGTCGAAAAATATCGGCAACGTCAAGATCAACACTTTCGGAGCAGTTGATCTAACCCAGCTCAAGGTAAAGGCCAAGTAGGGTCTACCGCTGCCTGGTATAGCCGTCGGCCCGCTGGGTTCTTTGTAGCCCAGCGGGCTGCACGCAATTATCGTTTCCGACTTCCACACTGTTTTGAAAGGCCAAGCATGTTTAAGTACATACTTCGGCGCCTACTCCAGATGATTCCAGTACTTATCGGTACTACGTTCATTATCTGGTCCATGGTTTATGCCATTCCCACAGACCCATTCCGCGGTCGTTGCGGCGACCGCCCGTGCCCCGAGAGCTACGTTCAAGCGATGCGGCACGAATACCATATGGATGAGCCCAAAATCGTCCAGTATTTCTGGTACCTATCCAAGCTATTGCGCGGCGATCTGGGAACCAATTTCTATGACCGACCCGTAGTTTCTGAGCTTGCTGCGCGCTATCCGGTAACTTTGAAACTAGCTCTCATTGCGCTTGCGATTGAGGCAGTTATAGGTGTTGCTGCTGGTATCGCTGCCGGTATCAATAAGGGCAAGTTTATCGATAACCTCATCACGATCTCGACGCTGGTTGTTATCTCGATCCCCGTCTTCGTGATCGGCTCATTACTTCAGCTTGTTCTTGGCGTTAAACTCCGTTGGTTCCCGGTGACGGCAGGTTCAGGATCATGGCATACCTTGATCTTGCCCGGTTTAGTGCTGGGGTCGTTATCGCTTGCCTATATCGCCCGGCTTACCCGAACCAACCTCGTAGAGAATCTTCGCGCTGATTATGTTCGGACAGCGAAAGCTAAAGGTTTGACGTGGCGACGCACCGTGGGAGTACATACCTTCCGTAATTCGCTGATCCCGGTAATTACTTTTATCGGTTATGACTTCGGCTCGCTCATGGGCGGAGCCATCGTAACCGAGCGCATCTTCAATATCCCTGGCATCGGTTCCTATATCTTTCGTTCGATTGGTGACCAGGATGGCACCAGCGTTGTCGGTGCGATTACCTGCCTGGTGCTCATCTACATGGTGATGAATCTCATCGTTGATATTTTATATGGCTTCCTCGATCCAAGGATTAGCAATGATTAACCCCGACGAGCTATCGGGTGCTCTTGCCCAAGAGCCGACATTGAGCGCGGGGACTGCCCCAGCCGGCGTCGCTTTAGCACCTAAGAAGGCCGAAACCGACCAAAATGAGAAGGTTCATTCACTGTGGAGTGATGCGTGGCAGGAATTGCGTCGAAACTGGATGTTCTGGGTATCTGCAGTACTGATCGTCATGTTCTTGTTGATGACATTGTTCCCTGGCCTGTTTACCTCTGTCGATCCCAGCGATTGCAACCTGATGAAAGCGCGCCGGGCACCTTCGGCCCAACATATCTTTGGCACGAACCTCCAAGGGTGTGATGTTTACGCGCGAACCATCTATGGTGCACGAGCGTCGATCTTGGTGGGAGTTCTGGCAACTCTGGGCACCACTGTTCTAGGTGCATTCATTGGCATCATGGCCGGGTACTTCGGTACCTGGATCGATACCTTACTATCGCGGGCCGGTGATATTTTCTTTGCAATCCCGCTGCTCTTGGGCGCGATGATCATGCTCTACACCTTCCCGAATACCACCAAGACGCCGTACTTCATTGTCGTATTTAAGGTGGTGCTTGCGATCATGTTGCTGGGCTGGCCTGGTATTGCACGCCTCATGCGTTCCTCGGTGCTGCAAGTGAAACCACAAGACTACGTTCAGGCAGCCAGAGCTTTAGGTGCCAAGCCTGGCAGGATTATTTTTTCTCATGTCTTGCCTAATGCCTTGGCTCCAGTGATCGTCGTCGCAACGATTAATCTCGGCGCCTACATCGCGACCGAAGCCACCCTGTCCTACCTTGGTATCGGATTGCAATACCCAGCAATTTCGTGGGGTATCGACATTTCGGAATCATCGGCTATCGGGTATGTCCGTGCGGCTCCGCACATGTTGCTATTCCCGGCGCTATTCCTGTCCCTGGCAGTCTTGGCCTTCATCTTGTTGGGTGAAGCGATCCGTGACGCCCTTGATCCGAAGCTGCGGTGATTACTATGGCGAAAACAAAGACAAATCAGCTCGAACGTGACTGGACCCCGGTTGCTGGACGGCTCCTCGGCGTCGATGATCTCCATGTTGAGTTTCGGATGCGCGACGGGGTTGCTAAGGCCATTAATGGCGTTTCGTTTAGCTTGGACCAAGGCGAAACGCTTGCCATTCTTGGCGAATCTGGTTCAGGTAAATCAGTAACAGCACAAGCCATCATGGGCATCTTGGATACCCCACCGGCCTTCGTAACTGGCGGGACTGTGAAGTACTGTGGGGTTGATCTATTGACCTTGCCCGAGGCTGAGCGGAGGCTTACTCGCGGTGCGCAGATCTCCATGATCTTCCAAGATGCGCTGTCGAGCCTTAACCCAGTGTTCCCAGTGGGCTGGCAGATCGCTGAAATGTTTAGAATCCATCGCGGTATGAACAAGAGCGACGCATTGGCTAAAGCGGTTGGTTTGATGGAACGAGTCAAGATTCCGGCGGCCAAAGAACGAGTAATGAGTTATCCGCATCAATTCTCTGGTGGTATGCGCCAGCGGATCATGATCGCAATGGCGATTGCTCTTGACCCGGCGGTACTGATTGCAGATGAGCCCACGACCGCACTTGATGTGACGGTACAAGCTCAGATCATGGGGCTACTCAAAGAGCTACAAGCTGAATCCAAGATGGGCTTGATCTTGATTACCCACGACCTAGGTGTTGTTGCAGACGTCGCAGACAAGATCGCAGTGATGTACGCAGGGCGTCTGGTGGAGAAAACCGGCGTATTTGAGGGCTATGCTCAACCGGCGCATCCATACACCAAGGGCCTGTTGGAATCGATCCCACGGCTCGATCAGAAGGGTGAAGTATTGCCTGCAATTGGTGGGCTTCCACCGAATCTCATGCGGATACCGGACGGGTGCGCATTCAGCCCCCGTTGCCGTTATGCCGTAGATAAGTGCGCGTCGGGGGAACCCCCGTCGTTGCGTGAAATTGTCCCCGGCCGTTTTACTGCGTGCCACGTTGCCGAGGAGGTACTCCATGGCTGAGAAGACACCGATTCTGTCGGCTAAAGGATTGAAGAAGTATTACCCGATTAAGTCGGGAGTCATTAAGCACACGGTGGGGCATGTCAAAGCTGTCGATGGGGTGAGCTTCGATCTCTACCCTGGTGAGACGCTAGGCATTGTGGGTGAGTCAGGTTGCGGAAAATCAACGCTTGGTCGCATGATCATGCGGTTAGAGGAGCCAACCGCAGGCACGCTGACATTTGCTGGGCAAGACGTATATTCACTGCGTGGTTCGGCGATGCGAGCATTGCGACGTGATATCCAGATCGTGTTTCAAGACCCATATACATCGTTAAATCCTCGCAAGACTGTTGGTGACATCATCGCAGAGCCGTTTGAGATTCACCCTGAAGTCTGCCCACGCAAGGACCGGGAGAAGCGGGTACGTGAGCTACTTGCTCAGGTCGGTTTGAGCCCAGAACATATCAATCGCTACCCGCATCAGTTCTCAGGTGGGCAAAGGCAACGTATTGGGATCGCTCGCGGCATCGCACTCAACCCCAAGGTCCTGGTCTGTGATGAGCCAGTGTCGGCTCTTGACGTATCTGTGCAGGCGCAAGTCGTCAATCTCCTGGAACAACTGCAAAAAGATCTTGGGTTGTCCTACATCTTTATCGCTCACGATCTTTCTGTCGTGCGACATATCTCAGATCGAGTCGGTGTGATGTATCTGGGCCAGATGGTGGAGCTGGGCGACGAAGAACAGATCTATGCTCGGCCCGCGCATCCATACACGCAGGCTTTGCTTTCGGCTGTTCCCGTACCCGATCCGACGTTGCGGGCTGCCCGAGAGCAGATCGTATTAACCGGGGACGTGCCAAGCCCGGCTAATCCGCCTGCGGGTTGCCGGTTCCATACGCGGTGTTGGCGAGCCAAAACTGATTGTTCGCAGACCTGTCCACCATTGGAACTGCACCCTGATGGAGAAGGTAAACACCTTGCCGCGTGCCTATTCGCTAGTCCGCACAAGGTTAGCTGAACCTTACAACCGGTTGTGCCTAACTACGGGGTACAGTTGCAAATAGCACACATGCCCATGGTGCTCCCAAGGGCTAGTGAAACTACGAAGGAGATCAATCGTGACCTACGTCATCTCTCTGCCCTGTATCGACACCATGGACAAGGCGTGCGTCGACGAGTGCCCCGTTGACTGCATCTACGAGGGTGATCGTTCGCTCTACATCAACCCCGAAGAGTGCGTTGACTGTGGCGCCTGCGAGCCTGCCTGCCCAGTTGAAGCCATCTACTACGAGGATGATCTTCCAGCCGATGAGAAGAACATGGCTGAGGTTAATGCCGAGTTCTTTGCTGACCTCGGCACTCCTGGCGGTGCGGCCAAGCTCGGTCGTATTGGCAAGGATCACCCGTTTGTTGCTGGTCAGCCGGCTAAATAACCAATATATGCAAGGTAGCTTTTGCTCCTAGCCTGTCAGCAAGAACCTGCAGGATTGGATCGCTAGAGTCAAGTAACACTAAGGTGCGTGCCCGTATTTCGCGGACACGCACCTTAGCCATGTAAAGATTGGATTCTCTTTGGAAAAGATATGATCCTGTCATGACGCTGGCGAGGGGCTGTAGGTATGCGGATTATTCAGCTTTCTGATACTCATCTGACAGCAACCGGAGTTGATGCCTTTGGGCATGACCACCTCAAGAAGCTATTGGGCGAAGTAGCAAATATCAGCGACGTTGATGCAGTGATCGTGGCTGGTGACTGCTCCGACGATGGCAGCTTAGAGTCTTACGAGATTGTTCGTGATCTGATCGAGCCTTTTGCAACAGACCGCCGAGCTCGGGTTATCTATGCCATGGGTAATCACGATCAGCGTGCCAACTTTCGAGAGGTACTTGGCAACGGCCATGGTGCAGTGGCTAGTGGCACTGCCGAGGAGCCGATCAACGCCGCTTCTTACATTGGCGGTATGCGCATCATTACGGTTGATACGACAGTACCTGGGCGGCCATTCGGGATACTAGATTCAGACACGATTGCTT
>CAMQXE010000020.1 GCA_947038745.1 uncultured Propionibacteriaceae bacterium
AGGCCAACATCACTGTACCGGGCTATTGCGCTAGATGCGTTAGCTGCCTGATAGAGATCATGATGAAGCGATATCGAGAACTGATTTACTCTACTGATAACAAGATATCGATGCTGAATGACACGCATGTTATTTATCGGCTACCATCGGAATATGGCTGAACTCAATCCCGTTGTTGAGGCGTCGTCGCTATCTGATCGCGACCGCGCCATCCTCGCGTTTGAGCGCCAATGGTGGAGGTTTCCGGGAGCTAAAGAGCAAGGAATCCGTGAAGAGTTTGATCTAACAGCCGTGCGCTATTACCAGATTTTGAATGGTCTACTCGACGATCCCGAAGCTCTCAAAACCGATCCGCTATTAGTCAAGCGCTTACGTCGGCTACGCGACCAGAGACAAGTCAATCGGAGCGCTAAACGACTGAGCTTCGGAGCATAGTCACACTGTGATGCGGGCTAAACCCTTCAGGGCTTGGCCCGCTTTCATGTGCAAAGGATTGCGATACCGGCACTAGGTGCGTGCTCGTCAGCTTCGAGAACTAGCAGCGTATTAGCGTCCGACGTGAGCAGCAACGCTGGGCCAGCAACGCCATTTTCGGTCCAGAAAACCGTTATCGGGAATCCCCGTCGCACCATGACATTGAGGTCTTGAGTTGCTCCCTGGCTGGTGACCTGATCCTCACCGCTAAATGCGATGAGCTGACCCGGTAACAGCTGCCGAGACTGCCCATTTATCGTCAAGGTGATGGGTTGGCAGACCGCCAGCCAGCGGTCAATCCCTGGTAGTGCAGTGAATGTTGATTCTGCTGTCGTGATGCTGGCTGAGGAAATCCGTAGGTCGAAATCACGCTGGGCATAGCTGCCATCGGCGGGATCTAGCCAGAACTCCCAGGTCATGCCACCCGACCAGACGCTGGGGGTGAGGTCTGTTCGAGAAATAGTGCGCATGGTCAGCGTCGTCCAATCCGGCGTAGGTCAGCGAGTGCTTCACGTAATGGTCTGGTGGGGGATTCGGTGTAGCAACCTTCGCTTAAACCAGCTTCACGCTCAAAAAAGCAGGCTGATGCGCGGTCGCCGGTTCGTAGCCAGGACCACCCCATCTGCGCGGTATAGATAGGCAAGAACGGTAACCCGCCACAATATGCCCATTGGTGGGCATGCTGCTGTTCGTGCTGGATGGCTTCCTGCGGCCAGGAGGCAAGCGTGCCTGGCTGGCACGCCGAACAAACAACGTCGCCGATAGTGAAAGCTCCACCAGTGGGGAAACTGAAGCGATAACCTTCAGCGAAGATGAGCCCTGCCGGGCCAGGAGAAATGGTGCAGCCGCCTAACTTTGCGACAAGTAAGCCTAAGGGGGTCGAGAGGTTGATTCGATTCGCCCATGTGCGAAAGCGTGTGCGCTCCATGCAACTCCCTAATCCGCGCAATCCCCGGTGCTAGCAGCAAGAACGGAAGCAATGGGGCTACCTGATAAAGACTATAAAGCCCGCAGGGATTTTATGACTGAGATGGTCTGGATATGAAAAAACTTTGCCAAGCACTTTGCACTCGCACCCCTAGAGTGCTAAACATGAACTAGCACTCGCACCGTGTGAGTGCTACGCGCAGTCGGTGAGGCGTCCAGATGACGTCGTCCGTCGCGGGCACCGCTTCGCACCACGAAAACTCACACCATGAGGACTGAATAGACACATGGCAAAGCTGATTGCTTTCGACGCTGAGGCGCGTCGCGGCCTCGAAAAGGGCATGAATACCCTCGCCGACGCTGTCAAGGTCACGCTCGGGCCCAAGGGCCGTAACGTCGTCCTAGAGAAGAAGTGGGGCGCTCCGACCATCACGAATGACGGCGTCTCCATCGCCAAGGAAATTGAACTCGAAGATCCGTACGAGAAGATCGGTGCGGAACTCGTTAAGGAAGTTGCCAAGAAGACTGATGATGTCGCTGGCGACGGCACCACTACCGCCACCGTTATCGCTCAGGCGATGGTGCGCGAAGGTCTGCGCAATGTGACCGCTGGGGCCAATCCGATGAGCTTGAAGAAGGGCATCGAAAAGACCGTTGCACGCATTGCTGAGCAGCTTGCAGCTCAGGCCAAGCCGGTTGAGACCAAGGAGCAGATTGCGGCTACGGCTTCAATTTCTGCTGCTGATCCGACCGTCGGCGAGATCATCGCTGAGGCTATGGACAAGGTGGGCAAGGAAGGCGTTATCACGGTCGAGGAGTCGAACACGTTCGGCCTAGACCTTGAGCTGACCGAGGGTATGCGCTTCGATAAGGGCTACATCTCCCCGTACTTCGTCACTGACGCTGAGCGTATGGAAGCCGTACTCGACGATCCGTACATCCTTCTTGCCAACAGCAAGATCGGTTCACTCAAAGAGGTTCTTCCGGTTCTGGAGAAGGTCATGCAGTCGGGCAAGCCGCTGCTGGTCATCGCCGAAGACGTTGAGGGCGAAGCACTCGCTGGCCTGATCGTGAACAAGATCCGTGGTACCTTCAAGTCCCTTGCTGTGAAGGCTCCGGGCTTTGGTGACCGTCGTAAGGCCATGCTTGGCGATATCGCCATCTTGACCGGTGGACAGGTCATCTCCGAAGAGGTCGGCCTTAAGCTCGACGCCGTGACGACTGACCTGCTGGGCCAGGCCCGTCAGGTTGTTGTGACCAAGGACGAGACGACCATCGTTGATGGTGCTGGCGACAAGGCTCAGATTGAGGGACGCGTTAACCAGATCCGCAAGGAAATCGAGAACTCCGATTCTGATTACGATCGTGAGAAGCTGCAGGAGCGTCTGGCCAAGCTGGCTGGCGGCGTTGCAGTGGTTAAGGTCGGCGCAGCAACTGAGGTTGAACTTAAGGAGCGCAAGCACCGTATCGAAGACGCAGTTCGTAACGCTAAGGCAGCCGTCGAAGAGGGCATCGTCGCTGGTGGCGGCGTGGCCTTGATTCAGGCAGCCAAGAACATCGCCATTGATGATCTGGTTGGTGATGAGCTCGTCGGCGCTCAGATCGTGCTCGCGGCTGCTCAGGCTCCGCTCAAGCAGATCGCCAGCAACGCCGGTCTTGAAGGTGGCGTTGTTGCAGAGAAGGTCGCAAATCTTCCTGCTGGCGAAGGCCTCAACGCTGCTACCGGTGAGTACGTCAAGATGGTTGAGTCCGGAATCATTGATCCGGCCAAGGTGACTCGTTCTGCGTTGCAGAACGCGGCCTCCATCGCGGCGCTCTTCCTCACCACCGAAGCCGTCATTGCAGACAAGCCGGAGAAGGCTCCTGCAGGGGCTCCTGGCATGGGTGATGAGATGGGCGGCATGGGCTTCTAAGCTCTGTGTTTACGCAATTTCTGTTGGCCTCTACCTTCGTGGTAGAGGCCAACATTGCATTTACTACTTCCTACAGGGAACTAATAAGGCTTTTCTAGACGGGATTTCCGCGTCGTTGCCGGTGTAGTGATGCCGAAATCGACATACTTACTACATGTCAGTTCTTGAGGTGTTAGTGACGAGCGTCGCAGATGCTGAACGCGCCGAAGCTGGTGGGGCAGACCGCGTGCTATTGGTTGGCTCAGCATTGCAAGATCGGCTTTCTCCAGAGCCAGCGCTAGTAGCGGCAGTGCGGGAGGCGACATCGATCCAACTACGTGTTTTATTGCGCTTACGCGATGGCTTCAGCACAGATGGCGGCGAAGCCATGCGGCTTACCGGATTAGCTTCCACCTATCGTGACAGGGGCGCCGATGGACTTGCGCTGGGCTTCCTCAATGGGCTAGGTGGTATTGATCTTTCAGTCTGCCAAGCCCTACTCAATAGCACTGATTGCCCGTGGACCTTTGACCGGGCTTTTGATCAAGCGCTTGACCGTGACCAGGCATGGGCTGAACTAGTCCGTGCAGAACGTCTCGATGCAGTTGAGACGGCTGGTGCTGCTCGCGGGCTGGATCAAGGCCTTGACGAGATCATCGAGAGAGCCCGTCACGATGAACGGGCGCGGCAGCTGACGATGGTTGGTGGCGACGTTGCAACAAGTCATCTCCCGTGGCTGTTGCGCGCTGGAGTGCGGCAGTGCCATGTGGGCCCGCAAGTGCGTCATCATGGAGATTGCCAGGCCCCAGTGGATCAGGAATTAGTGCGTTCCTGGCGGACTCTGATTGATGCAGAGATGGCCTATTTGTCCAGGCGTGAGATGGCATAGCCCTTCCGTGCTGGTGATAAAGCAGTCAGGCTAAGCTAACCTCATGGTTATGCCCCGACGCCGAGTTGCAGATCCACTGCCACAGCGCGTTTTTTGGGTTTCTGTGCTTGCGCTAGCTATCACTATGTGTGTCGTCGTAGCAGTGCGGTTTAATCGTGCCCAGGAATACTCGCAGGCTGCAAGCAGCGAGGGGGCACAAGCAGGATCGGCATCCAGCTCGGGGAAAGCTCCAGCGGCGGTAGCAACTCAGCCGGCTAATCTTTTCATTGCAAGTGATTCTAGTTTCGTGACTATCGTCAATAAAAAACATTCGATTAACCCGCAGAATTATGCACCAGGTGATCTTGTGGGAAAAGGTAATCGAAGACTGCGTAAAGAAGCTTCTGATGCGTTGGTTCGGATGCAAGAAGACTCTGGGGCCGCGGTTATTTTGGAGCAGATAAGTTGTTACCGCTCCTACGAAGATCAAGCGGCTACCTATGCTAGTGAGGTAAGAGCTTTTGGTGAAGAACAAGCAGATCTAGTAAGCGCTAAAGCCGGGCATAGCGAGCATCAACTTGGTTTGGCTGCGGATTTTGCGCCGATGAATCTGCAGTTTGCTAACACCTCGGCCTATGCCTGGTTGAAGCAGAATGCCCATACCTATGGCTATATTTTGCGCTACCCAGAAGACAAGACCGAGATCACCGGTTATTCGTATGAGCCATGGCATTGGCGCTACGTTGGCGTTGCGGTGGCAACTGATATGCATAAGCGTGGCGTCACAACATTGGAGCAGTATTACGGCGTGGCTGGTGGCGGATACAACTAGGCAACTAGCCCGCCTGGCATCGTGCCAGAATTGAGCACGATAAGCGATGACACGGCTCGGGTCAAACAAACATAGAGACGACGTAAACCAGTGATCTCATCTGCTTCTGCGGCAACAATTCCGCTGGGATCTAGCAGGCAAACGTGGTCGAACTCTAAGCCCTTGGCCAGTGTTGCCGGAACCAGCTCAACTGCAGCAGTGAAGTCAGTCTCGCAGCCTAGGACGCAATATCGAATCCCAGCTTTTGCCAAGGACTGCCCAACTGCGTCAAGAAGTAGTTCCGGAGCAATAATTCCAATGGTGCCTTCGCGTTTAGTAAGTTCCAAAGCATAAATGGATACAGCACTTACCGGATCGACATCGTGGATAGTCAATTCGCCGCTACTGCGGCGGACGCTATGGGGCTTGGTTAGCCCCGGTGCGATCTGCGGTAAGAGCTGTGCGGCATAGTCAATAACTTCGCCAGGGACACGGAAACCGGCGGTTAGCTCGTGGACAATGGCATCAGGCTTGCCCAGATAGGAAAGTGCATCAGACCAGCGGGTCGTAGCCCATGGTGTAGTTGCCTGTGCCAGATCGCCAAGCAGCGTTACTGAGCCGGTGGAAGCACGCCGGCCAACAGCACGTAATGCCATGGGGGAAAGATCTTGCGCCTCATCAATGATGAGGTGCCCAAGAGACGGAGTTCTGGTCAAGACGTCAGTTGCTTCATCAATCAAGACTGCATCAGCAAGCGACCAGCGAGCAGAGGCGGTGCTTCGCGGTGTCCGAGGCCAGAGCAAAAGAACTTGCTCGTCTGAGGTCAAAATCCCGTCAGCATGTTCAGCCAACATATCGGGATCACTTAGCAGCGAAAAGATCACCTGCGTAGCGGTGAGTTTGGGCCAAAGAGCAGCACAAGCTGCCTTTACCTCACGGGTCCGTGCTACCGCGTTTTGCACCCGATCATCTGGGGAATCGCCAGCAGCTTCCATCCGAAGAAGAACCTGATGGGCTAGCTGCTGAGGTAGGAGTTGCCGCCCAGCTTCATAGTGGATGCCACGGTCACGAATGCCTTGTATCGCTTGACTGATGTGGTGGGGGAGTACTCGCCACGTGCGGTGCCCACGAGGGACAACGAGTAATTCCTGAGGTGTGGAGAGTTTGGCCCATACTGCTCGGTTTATGACTTGTGCAAGCCGCACATCGCCTTTCAAGACTGCGACAGCAGTAGGGTCTTCGCCGCTAATTGTGATACCCGTAGCACGACAAATCAAAGATTCGACGGTCTCCTGAGTGGCGTCAATTTCGCCCAGTGCTGGGAGCACATCACTGATGTAGGACAAGAAGGAATCATTGGGCCCGATCACCATGATGCCTTGGCGTTGAAGTTGCTCGCGGTAGGCGTAAAGCAGGTATGCAGCTCGGTGTAGACCGACGGCAGTTTTCCCGGTTCCTGGTGCGCCTTGGATGCAGCTAGATTCTTCTAATGTGGCTCGGACAAGGAGATCTTGTTCTGGCTGGATAGTGGCGACGATGTCGCGCATAGGGCCGGTACGGGGTTTCTCGATCTCGTCTTGGAGTAAGGCGCTAGACGTCGTAGTAGCAGCCGTATTCGTTAGCTGCTCATCTTCGTATGCGGTGAGTTCTCCGTGCTGGAAACCAAAACGTCGGCGCAGCGAACAGCTCATGGGGTCGAGTTTGGTGGCTCGATAGAACGGCAACGACATTGGTGCTCGCCAGTCGATTACTAGTGGCTCTCCGCCAAGCTCGCTAGTGACGTGGCGGCGACCAATATAGAGCGTTTCGTCTAGCTCGGCACCAAGCTCGGATAGATAATCAAGGCGTCCAAAAAAGAGTGCGACGGTGGGGTCATCTGCCAGAACCTGCTTGCGTCGATAGAAATGCTGCTTAAGAACCTGAGCGCTGTAATGGTCTCCGATCCCAGCGATACCAATGCTTTCAATATCGACGACGGCCTCGTGCATATTTTTTAGAGCAGCACGGGCGGCAGCTAGATGGGCTTGTTCCTTGGCTAAAACGGTATCCATTGTTCCCCTCTAGATAATCCTGCTGGCGCAGCACAGGGGATCGACGCTCATACCGGACATGCGGTAGCAAACCCACAGTTGGGACATCAAGGATAGGGCTGCCAGCGGGGTATTGCCAAGCGGCTGCTGGACTTTATACGACGGTGGAGTCAGGGGCTTGTGGAATGTCGCGAGCACATAACGCAAAGTAGGTAGAACTGGTGATCAACGCTAATGCAACTCCGTTGAACCAGGCGCAGGCATGGGTTAAGCCTTCCCAGAAGGCAGCAAAACTTTGTCCGTCAAGGGCTAGGGCCAAGAAACTGTAGATCATCGCTATGGCAAGCAAAGCCCCCATAACGATCATGGCGCGAGTGCGTCGATAACTTAGCCGAGTAACGCACCAACTTGCAATCACTAAAGCGACAGGGGCAGTGGGGGCCGGAAGGCAGCCGATGGCTAGAGAAAATACCAAGGCTGGAGTCATGGCGCTGTACAAATCTTTCCACGTCAGTCGGGCTGGATCGGGGAGGTTCTGGGGTACGAACCAGCCAGGATTTTCAGCCGTGATAGTGGGGGCGGCTTGCGCTGGAACAGGCGTGGGTAGTTGGGAAGGCGCAACAGAATGAGTGAAAGCATCGCGGCCTTGGAGCTGGAAAGGCGCTCGCGGATCACGGTCGATAACACCAAAACTCCACGAGCCGGTAGAGAGTTTAAGCTGGCCAACGTCAAATTGTTGGTGAGGATTGCGAGCTTGAGTAGTGGGACGAGCGAGTAGTCGCTCCAAGGGAGGTGCAGGCGGAGCAACAAATACTGATGGAAGTTGTATTGGTGCTCCTTGAGCAACTGATCGTGGTGGTGCAGGGGCATCCAATGCAGGCGCAGATGTAGCGATAAAGGCCCCCGGGCGTACCCGGGGTGCGTACTCTGGTCCATCTAGCCAAGTCGCCATAGGACTAGTGTAATGACTAAAGCAATGGAGATTTCGCTAATGCTTGACTAGGCTGTCGCTATTGGACATACAGGAGGATCGCGTGCCCACTGGCAAGGTTCGTTTTTACGATGCTGATAAAGGATTCGGTTTCATCGCCAAAGAAGGCGGCGGTGACGTTTTTGTGCGCGCTAATGCTCTCCCCCCGGGCGTGACAAGTCTGAAGTCTGGCCAGAAGGTCGAGTTCGGCGTCATGGATACCGCTAAGGGTGAGCAGGCGTTGCAGGTGATGTTGGTGGAATTGCCACCGTCGCTATCGAAGCAGCACCGTAAGCCCACAGAACAAATGGCGACGATTGTTGAGGATCTGATTAAGATGCTCGACGGAATTGGCAATGGTTATCGCAAAGACCATTACCCCGATGCTAAGACATCAGCCAAGGTTGCAACGGTTCTACGTGCGGTTGCTGACGAGCTTGAACTCTGATGCCGGTCACTAAAAAGAGTCCTAAACCAGCCAAGATTGATGCAGCCTGCGCTGCGGCTATTGATATTGCTCGATCTGCTGCGGTAGCAGCGGCAAGCGTTTTTGGGGTAGGGGAGCACCTTGGCGTTGTTGCTGAGGGAGAACGGATCGCGACCCACACATTCGCGGTTGAGCATGAGGGATACTCCGGGTGGGTCTGGTCAGTTACGGTAGTTCGGGCTTCGAGAGCCAAAGAGGTGACTATCAATGAGGTAGTCATGCTTCCTGGCATGGCTGCCCATCTTGCCCCGGCTTGGGTGCCGTGGGAGGAGCGAATCGAACCAGGTGATCTTGGTCCAGGCGTTTTACTCCCCACCGCAGATAATGATCCCCGCCTAGACCCTGGTTTTACTGGCGGCGAGCATGCTGCAGATAGCGATCCAGTTGATGCGTCAATTGAGCGTGCAGTTGTTGCTGAGCTGGGTCTTGGGCGCGAGCGGGTGTTGTCAGATTTTGGTCGCGGCGAAACTGCTGAGCGATGGCTTGCAGGGGAACATGGCCCAGAATCACTTATGGCTCGTCAGGCTCCGGCTCCGTGCGCGGTCTGTGGTTTCTTCGTCCGGTTACAAGGCAAGCTGGGTGCGCTTTTTGGGGCATGCACCAATGTCTATGTGACCACCGACGGCCAGGTTGTAGCAGTAGATCACGGTTGTGGTGGTCATTCTGATGTGGTTTCTGCTGAGCGCGGAGTTGAATTAGGGCTACCAGCGTGGGACACCGTGAACCTAGATAATTCGTTGTTCGATTAATGCGCCGGGGGTCTGCCCCCACGTGTCGCACCCGGAGTCATCAACACGTAAACTTCTGTTCATGGCATCTCCCTCGTCGACTCCGGCTCATCCCGGAGCCTCATCTTCTGCGCCCATTTCGGGTCTTGATCGTTTTTTTGAGATCACCAAGCGCGGCTCCACTGTGGGCCGTGAGGTTCGTGGCGGTATCGTCACTTTCTTCACGATGGCCTATATCCTTGCGCTTAACCCCATCATTCTTGGAACTACTCCGGATAAATATGGACGTCTCATCTCGGGGCTGCCAATTTCGGATCCGAAAAATATCGGTATCACCATGGCAATGGTTGCCGCTGGTACTGCTCTCATCGCATTCCTAATGTCGACCTTCATGGGGGTCTACGGCAAGTTCCCAATTGCGCTGGCTACAGGCCTTGGGATCAATGCACTTGCGGCCTATGTAATCGCTCCACAAATGTCATGGCCGCAGACGATGACTCTCATCGTGCTTGAAGGTCTTGTTATCACTGCGCTGGTGCTGACAGGTTTCCGGGAAGCGGTTTTCCGGGCAGTGCCGGCTCCGCTGCGGGCAGCAATCTCTGTGGGCATTGGTCTGTTCATCGCCTTCATTGGGCTATGGGATGGCGGTATTGTGCGCGCGCCTAAGGGTGGTGCAACGCCTACAGAGCTTGGTGTTGGAGGTAGTTTGTCTGGCTGGCCAGTGGCGATTTTCATCATCACCTTGGTTATTTGCGCGCTCCTCTACGCCCGCAACGTAAAGGGTTCATTGCTGATTGCTCTGCTGACGGGCACTGTGCTTGCAGCTATTGTCGAAGCAATCGTCAAGGTCGGACCGATGATCATGCCAGGTAAGGATGCAAATCCGTCGGGATGGAAGCTTAACGTCCCCGCCTGGCAGGGCAACTTCTCTATGCCTGATCTGGGGACTATCGGGCAGTTCTGGCCCTTTGGGTATGCGCCAGATCACGCGCAGCTAAGCGCAACGACGATCTTCGGTATGGCGTTGATCGCCTTCTCATTGTTGCTCTCTGATTTCTTCGATACTGTCGGGACCGTAGTTGCAGTTGGGGCGCAGGCAGGGCTTCTTGACGATGAAGGTAACCCGCCACGGCTCAAGCAAATCCTTTTCGTCGACTCGGTTGCCGCAATTGCTGGTGGCGCTGGTGGCGTGTCGTCAAATACGTCGTATCTGGAGTCTGCGGCCGGTGTCGGTGAAGGTGCTCGTACTGGACTTGCCTCGGTAGTCACTGGTCTGTGCTTCTTCGTGGCGATGTTCCTAGCTCCGTTGGTCAATATGGTGCCGTCAGAAGCTGCAGCTCCGATTCTGGTATTCGTGGGCTTCCTCATGATGTCTCAGGTAACTGAGATCGATTGGACTGATACTGAGGTGGCCTTGCCAGCCTTCCTTACCATCGTGCTCATGCCATTTGCCTACTCGATGACTGCAGTCATCGGTGCTCGATTTATCTTCTTCGTCGTGATGAAGCTCATCAAGAACAAGATCCGCGATATTCACCCACTGATGTGGGTGGTCGCGCTGGCGTTCTTGGTCTTCTTTGCTCAAGGAATCATCATGGGAGCCATGAAATAAGAGATAGTCAAGTGCTGCGGCCCGTTCCAGTTACTGGGGCGGGCCGCTGGCGTTGGTATCGAGAAAAACAGCAA
>CAMQXE010000021.1 GCA_947038745.1 uncultured Propionibacteriaceae bacterium
GGCCGCGTTGGTTCGCCCAAGCGTCGCGAAATCGGTCACGGTGCGCTCGCCGAGCGGGCACTTATCCCTGTGCTCCCGAGCAAGGAAGAGTTCCCCTATGCCATTCGTCAGGTGTCAGAAGCACTTGGCTCTAACGGTTCGACCTCGATGGGTTCAGTCTGCGCCTCGACGCTGGCTCTGCTTAACGCTGGTGTGCCGTTGAAAGCTCCGGTTGCTGGTATCGCCATGGGCCTGATGTCAGAAGAGGTCGACGGCACCATGCACTACGTCGCGCTCACCGATATCCTTGGCGCAGAAGATGCCCTTGGTGACATGGACTTCAAGGTTGCTGGTACTCGTGCCTACGTGACTGCGCTTCAGCTCGACACCAAGCTCGACGGTATCCCCGCCGATGTCTTGGCTAAGGCTCTGCTACAGGCCCGCGACGCTCGTCACACGATCCTCGACGTGATGGAAGAGGCTATTGACGCTCCTGACGAGATGAGCCCATACGCTCCTCGGATCATCACGATGAAGGTCCCCGTGGATAAGATCGGTGAGGTCATTGGGCCTAAGGGCAAGATGATCAACCAGATCCAGGACGAGACTGGTGCTCAGATCACGATCGAAGATGATGGCACGATCTACATCGCTGCTGAGGCTGGCGAGGCTGGAGAAGCCGCTCGTACCATGATCAACGGTATTGCGAACCCCACAATGCCGGAGAAGGGCGAGCGTTACCTCGGTACCGTCGTCAAGCTCACGACATTTGGTGCGTTTGTGTCGTTGCTCCCGGGTAAGGACGGCCTCCTCCACATCTCCAAGCTCAAGGCTCTCGCTGGCGGCAAGCGTGTGGAAAATGTTGAGGATGTTCTTTCGGTCGGTCAGAAGCTGCAGGTCGAGATCTCCGAGATTGATGATCGCGGCAAGCTGTCGCTCATCCCGGTGACCGAGGATGCAGCTACTGAGTCGGGGACCAAGGAGTAAATCCTTTGGCGACATCTCGTCAGCGGACCGCTCGGCCGCACCTAGGAGGCGCTGTTCAGCGCACGGTGCTGCCGAGCGGTCTCCGCGTTGTTACAGAAACTATGCCCGGGAGCCAGACGCTCTCGATCGGAGCCTTTATCAATGTCGGCTCGCGTGATGAGTCTGCGGAATTTGCAGGCTCGGCGCACTTCTTGGAACATGTGCTGTTCAAGGGGACGAAGAAGCGGACAGCGACACAGATCTCGCGGACCTTTGATGCCATCGGCGGCGATGCAAACGCCTACACCGCCAAGGAGCACACCTGTTTCTATGCCAAGGTGCTCGATAGTGATGCGCAAGTAGCTGTCGATACATTGCTCGATATGCTGGCGCATTCGCTCATCACGGAGTCAGATTTTGAGCAAGAACGTCACGTTATCCTTGATGAGATCTCGATGCATGGAGATGATCCGTTAGAGCAGGCTTATGGCCTGGTTGCGACGTCTATCTTTGCGGGAAACCCCTTGTCGCGGGAAGTTATTGGAAGTAAATCTTCGATTCGTTCGCTATCTCGCGATGAGGTTTACAAGTTCTGGAAGAAGCACTATCGGACGTCCAATATCGTCGTTTCTGCTGCTGGTGCAGTCGATCATGCCTGGCTTGTCGAGCAGCTATCGGGGTGGAAGGGCGCGGATCGCGATATGTCGCGTAAAACGGCTGTTCTTGCTCCGATCAAGGCATCTCTGGCAACTAGATCGAAGCCCGAGATGGAGCAGTGCAACTGTGTTTTGTCGTTCCGAGGTTTGCCTCGGTTTGATGATCGTCGGTTTGCCTCTGATTTATTAGCGCTGATTCTTGGTGGCGGGATGTCGAGCCGCTTGTTCACTCAGGTTCGCGAAAACCGCGGCCTGGCCTATCACATCGACGCAGCGACTAGCGCTTATGGGGATGCCGGGCAGTTCATCATTGAATGGATGAGCGGGCCAACTGTTGTCCCGGAGATTATGGCTCTCGTGAATGCGGAAATCGTCGATATCGTGACCAACGGCGTGACGGCCGAGGAACTAGCCCGAGCTAAAGGACAGATGCGTGGGGGAACCCTGATCGCCTTTGAATCTCCAGATACCCGCATGATGCGCTTAGGCAAAGCTGAGCTTTTCGGCGATGAACGGACGATGAATGAGATCTTGGATGCTTTCGCTGCTACCACAGCAGAGCAGGTTCAAGCCATCGCTGCAGATATTTTGACGCAGCCGCCCACGATGGCAATCGTGGGCGCTAAGTGCGATCGTGGCCCGATCGAGCGCCTTGTCAATGCCTGGGCTAAGACGCCTGCCTTCTTGAGTGTTTGACTAATCTCCCGGTTTAGCTCTCCCCAAGGGAGAGCTAAACCGGTTCTAGGCTTAAATCTGGGTGATGAGGCGCAGTTGGCGTAGATGCAGCGGCTCATCATCAAGCTCACGGAATGCTCCGTCAGCGACGAACCCAGCTTCAACAAGGAACGTCCGTAGCGGGTCATTGGTGGTATCGAGCCAGGTCGTACAGTGCGAGAATCCATCAGCGCGCAAAGTATCGACACAGGCATGGAGTAGCCGCGAGCCATGCCCTTGGCGCCGGTAAGACTGCCCGATAGTGAACTCAGCAATGATGCCAGAGCTGGCATCAGCATCTTCATCGTCAGAAGGTCCGGTTACGCCGTAGCCAACTATCTGGGGCTGATCTTGCCCTTCCACTGCTTGGGTAGCGACCAGAACGCGCATCGTGGCAAGTGGAGGGCGGGTGATGGCAAATTGCCATCGGGTAATGACATCCTCCATCAAGTCGGTGCCAAGCAGAGCATGAGCCTGCTCGCCAAGTTGCTCAGTGGCCGCGGCAATTTGTAGAACAGCAATACGCGCAGCATCACGAGGGAGGGCAAGTCGTACAGAGGGTGCAGAAGTCGTCACTGGACTAGACTAGACGTAACATGACAGATTCAACACTGGTAAAGCCCCCGACGTTGGCAGAGCATACGCTCCGCATTACGCCGCATGGTGGCCACGGCGACGTTGGTCGCAACATGAGTTCGCTTGAAATTGACGGGCGGCTCCTCCTTATCGACTGTGGTGTGCTCTTTCCTGATGAGTTACATCCCGGCGTCGATTTGATCTTGCCAGGTCTTGATTCGCTGCGGTCCCGTCTTGATGACGTGGACGGCCTGATCTTGACCCACGGACACGAGGATCACATCGGTGCCGTCCCTTATCTACTTCGGATGAGGCCTGATATCGCGCTCTACGGGTCATCCCTGACCTTGGCATTACTTCGTGAAAAGCTCAAAGAGCATCGTCTGCCGCCGACGCAATTCAATGTTGTCGAGGATGGCGGGCGCCGTCAGATCGGGGCCTTCGATGTTAGCTTCATCGCAGTAAATCACTCCATCCCTGATGCGATGGCAGTTTTTGTCCGTACTGCTGGTGGAACGGTCCTTCACACCGGTGACTTCAAGATGGATCAGACCCCGCTAGATCACCGAATCACTGATCTGCGCGCTTTTGCCCGCTGTGGTGAAGAGGGCGTCGATGTGCTTATGGCGGACTCCACAAATGCTGAGGTAGGGGGATTTACGACCCCAGAACTCGACATTGAGCCAGCTCTTGAGCGGGTATTCGCCAGTAGCCAAAGCAAGCTCATCGTGGCCTGTTTCAGTTCGCATGTTCACCGAGTACAGCAGGTGCTTAATCTGGCGCAGCGCTACGGCCGCAAGGTTGCCTATGTGGGTCGTTCCATGATGCGCAATATGGGTGTTGCTCGTGATCTTGGTTACCTAAAGGTTCCTGGCGATGTACTCATCAGCATCAACGATATTGAGAAGTATCGCGATGATGAGGTCGTTATCATCTGCACTGGATCTCAGGGCGAGCCGATGGCTGCACTATCGCGCATTGCTAATAGTGATCACCCGGTAATCACCATTGGTTCGGGGGATACTGTTCTGCTGGCTTCATCTCTGATTCCCGGTAACGAGAACTCCGTATCGCGGGTGATCAATGGGTTATCGCGGCTGGGCGCACGCGTGGTTCATAAGGGAGTTGCGTTAGTGCATACCTCCGGGCATGCTTCCGCTGGCGAGTTGCTATACGTCTACAACATTCTCAAACCAAAAAATGCACTTCCTGTGCATGGTGAGGTTCGTCATCTGATGGCGAATGCAGCTATTGCATTGAAGACGGGCATGCCCAGAGAGAATGCCGTTGTTGCTGAAGATGGTGTGGTCTGCGATCTTATCGACGGGCGGCTGCGGCCGGTGGGGCGTATTGACGCGAGCTACATCTTCGTTGATGGCACTACGGTTGGCGATATCTCCGAAGCGGAGCTTACTGATCGTAAGATTCTTGGCGAGGAAGGTTTCATCTCAGTCATTACCGTGGTTAATCTAGCTGAACGTTCTATCGTGCGGGGGCCAGATATTTTGGCTCGCGGCTTCTTCGATGACGATACGGTATTTGATACGGTTCGCGATGAGTTGCAAGCCGCTGTGCTGGAGCAGTTGCAGCATGGTTCTACCCATAGCCATGAGTTGCAGCAATTGACCCGTAGGATCGTGGGACGGTGGGTTAGCCGCACCTATCGTCGACGCCCGATGATCGTGCCGATCGTCGTGACAACCTAGCGGATTTCCGTTAGACGCAGGATTCGGGTAAGCTATCCCAGTCCCCAAAAGTGGAGATCATCCAATGCGCTTTCATTGGATGTGCGAGTACGAGGAGAACTACCGTGGCTGCCGTTTGTGACATTTGCGCCAAGAGCCCGGGCTTCGGTCACAACAAGCCCTGGTCGAAGAAGAAGACCCTGCGTCGCTGGTCGCCGAACATTCAGCGTGTTCGCGCCGTTGTCGAGGGCACACCTAAGCGTGTGAACGTCTGCACTTCTTGCCTCAAGGCGGGTAAGGTCTCGCGCTAAGCGTAAAACTTTATGCTGAGGGTCCAGAGTAATCTGGGCCCTCAGTTTTTTTGTCGTTATGGTGGCATTGTCAAGGGCATGCAAAGCGTTAAAGGTACGTTTCGTCGGTGCTGCCCGGTAGTCTCATCTTCATGGCACGATGGCAGACTAGAACATTCGAGCAGTTGGAGAGCCCGCTCGCAGCCGACGATAAGCAGCTTGCGGCTTTTAGCGCCTTGGGTATTGAGACGATTGGAGATCTCCTTCGTCACGTTCCACGTCGCTATATTGCCGGTACTGAGTGCTCGGATCTACGCCATCTCGAAGAAGGCGATGAAGTCGCAGTCATTGCGCGGGTGCGTGATATTCGTCGCAATGGTGTTGGTCCCAAAGCTCGCCTTGAGGTCATCCTCACTGACGGCACCGGTTCGCTCAGGCTGACGTTCTTTGGGCGTCCGCAGCTACTGGATTATTGGCAAAAATCCCTATCTATGTCAGATCGTGGCATCTTTGCTGGCAAAGTGGGTATGTTCAACGGGCAGCCGCAACTAACGCACCCTGATTTCGTCATGATTAATAAAGATGGTGCGGTCGTGAGCACTGCCAATGCCAAAGATGAAACGCGACGACGCAAGATCGCCTTTGCTAACGCTGCTTCTGCTGATGGCCTGATCGGGATCTATCGGCAGTCGTCACGGCTACCAAGCTGGACTATTGCCCAATCAATAAAATCAGCGTTGGAGCTTTTGGACCCAGTAGAGGACTACCTGCCAGATTGGGTTCGGGCCAAAGCAGATGTCATCGGCCTAAATGAGGCTTTGCACCAGGTCCATCTTCCTGAAACCCGTGGCGAGGTGGAGGCCGGTATCGAGCGTCTAATTTTCGATGAGGCATTGGCAACCCAGCTTACGATGGCTAAGCGGCGTCAGGAATCAGCGCTGCATCAGGCCACGCCTCGGCCACGTTGCCAGGGGGGGATCTTGGCGGCTTTTGACGCATCCTTGCCTTTTGAACTCACTGCTGGTCAGCAGGAAGTGGGGGAGTCCATATTCGCTGATATAGCTAAGGACACGCCAATGCAACGCCTGCTTCAAGGTGAGGTGGGCAGCGGCAAGACAATTGTGGCGTTAAGAGCGATGCTCGCCGTTATTGATGCTGGTGGGCAGGCCGCCTTTTTGGCTCCTACTGAGGTTCTAGCTCGTCAGCATTTTGCGACGTTCACCCAGATGCTGGGAGAACTGGCACAAGCAGGCACTCTGGGCGCCCCAGAAGCAGCAACGCGAGTTGAACTTCTCACTGGCTCAATGCCAGGCGCACGTAAGCGTCAGACGCTGCTGGCGATGGCTGATGGAAGTGCAGGCATCATTGTCGGTACTCATGCTCTGATAGCTGATCGAACACAATTTTTAGACTTAGGTCTCGTTGTCGTCGATGAACAGCATCGTTTCGGCGTGGAGCAGCGTGCAGCGTTAGTAAACAAGGGGGTTACTCGCCCGCATGTGCTGGTGATGACGGCAACTCCGATTCCTCGCACCGTAGCGATGACGGTCTTTGGAGACTTGGAAACTTCTACGCTGCGCGATGTTCCGCGTGGGCGCCAAGACGTCTCCACAACGGTCGTTGACGAGGCCCGTCAGCCAGCCTGGATGGTACGGGTTTGGGAACGGATACGTGAAGAGATAGCTGCGGGGCGGCAGGCCTTTATCGTTGCACCTGCTATTACACCGCAAGAACATACTGATCCAGATAAAACCGCTGGCCATAATGTGACCGAACTATTCGTATCGCTAGGCCAAGGAGAGTTAGCTGGGCTGAGGGTAGGTGTGTTGCACGGAAAACTTCCTGCGGAGGAAAAGGACGCCACAATGGCTACTTTTGCTCGCGGAGATTTGGATGTACTTATCGCCACGACAGTCATCGAAGTGGGCGTGGATGTCCCTAACGCTTCGGTGATGGTAATCCTTGACGCAGATCGGTTTGGGATATCGCAGCTACATCAGCTACGAGGACGAATTGGGCGTGGTGGGCACCCTGGGGTATGTCTGCTGGTGACGCGTGCAGAGCCGGGCAGTAGTGCCAGAGAACGCCTTGCGGAGGTGGCTGCCACGCGCGATGGTTTCTGCTTGGCTGAGGTAGATCTAGCGCAGCGACGCGAAGGTGACGTTCTTGGAACAGCCCAGGCTGGCGGACGATCCTCGCTGAGACTGCTCAAGGTTATTGAACATGCCGATGTGATTGAAGTTGCACATGCGATTGCGGCAGAAGCGATAGCACGCGATCCAGTGCTGTCCACACCTGGTTTTTGCGACATGATCACGATGACGGAGTCGTTAGCTGACGCGTCAGCTTTTGATGCTGACTAGAAGAGGCAGTTGCTGCAATGCAGATAGACAGCACGTGGGGCGCCTTGTGAAGGGCGCCCCACGTGTTATTTATTCCAAGGTTGCGGTCAGCGTAGAACGGGCTTTGGGTAGGGATCCTCACCGAAGGAGAAGCGGCGTCCGCTAATCTCATCGGCAGTAATGCGAACGAAGTTCGACTTCATCGTCGGTACCCACGGCAACAGCGGCAAGCGTTCTGCGCGGGCGAGTTCGGCAGGATCAGAGATAATTTCTCCGTGGCCCTTGATGATGACCGACCAACCTGTTTGTTCATCCCAACCGTCAGCTTCGAAAGCGACGATGTCATTTTCGGTGAGCTGGGACAGTTTGGAGCCTTCAGCGGAACGGAAAACGACCGATTCGCCATCAACAACATAGTTGAGGGGATAAATCGTCGGTTGATTGTCGGTGGCAGTTGCCAGACGGCCAACGGCTACGCTGCCGAGGAAGTCCCAGCACTTAGCTTCAAGGATTTCGGACACGGGGTTGTCAGTTGTCATGTGCCTAATGTAGCGCGAGTAGATACGGTTAATAGGTGACCAGGATAATCTCAGGCCGATTTGGTGGACAACGATTGGCAACTCCAGCGACGGATAAGACCCGTCCGACTTCAGATCGGGTGCGGGAGGCCTTCTTTGCATCGCTAGTTAGCTGGGCCGGAACAGTCGATGAGGTACTGCCGCTTGCTGGTATGAGTTTCCTTGATCTCTACGCCGGTTCGGGGGCGATGGGGCTTGAAGCGCTATCGCGAGGGGCTGAGCGAGCAACTTTAGTCGAATCCAGCCGACCAACTGCTGCGGTTATCCGTCGTAATGCCGAGGCTCTTGGCGTCTGCGCACAGGTAGTGCTAAGCACCGTCACGAATTTTCTCACCACAACTGATACCAGCTACGACGTCGTTTGGTTTGATCCGCCATATGCTGTTGCTAGCGCTGATCTTGATGCAGAGCTTGCTTTGGTGGTGGAGCGTGGCATTGTGGTTAATAACGGATTATTGGTGGTGGAGCGTTCGAGTCGTAGCGAGGCGCCGCAATTCCTAGCCCCATTCACCGATAGCTGGGCTCGCCGCTACGGTGAGACTACGATCTATTGTGCTCAGATTGGAGACGAATGCGAGTGATGTGCCCGGGGTCATTTGATCCCATTACCAAAGGACACCTTGACGTGTTCGAACGTGCTGCCAAGATTTTCGATGAGGTCGTCGTTGGAGTAGGGCTGAATACCTCAAAAAAAGCGATGTTCAGCGCACAAGAGCGGCTCACATTGGTTCAGGAATCATGTGCGCACATTCCAAATCTCAAAGTGCTACCGATTGAGGGGCTGCTCATTGACTTGTGTCAGCGCGAGGGCTGTTCTGCCATCATCAAGGGGTTACGCTTCGCTGTGGATTTTGAATATGAACTACCGCAAGCACAAATTAATCGCCAAATGTCGGGAATTGAGACAGTTTTCATCCCAACCACGGCACAATGGGGGTTTGTATCATCAACACTGATTCGTGAAATCGCGAGTCTTGGCGGAGATATTGAACAGTATGTTCCAGCGCCGGTGGCGCGGATGATGGCTGATCGAATGGGGAAGTAGACATGACACAGAACGAGACTGCACGCAAACTTGATCGTCTTCGGGCGCTAGTCGCTGAGGCTAAAGCTGTTCCGATGTCGGCGTCGTGCATGCTAAACCGGCAGGAAACATTGACGCTGATTGACGATATCGTTGCCTCTTTCCCGAAAGAGTTTGAAGAGGCACAAGAGGTCATCAAGCAGAGTAAACATGAAGTGCTGCGCGGCCGTGATGAAGGCGACCAGATCCGGATTGAGGCCGAAGAATGGGCCAACAAGATGGCATCACAAACCGAAATCGTTGCTCGCGCTGAAAAGCAGGCGACTAAAATCATGACTGATGCGCATGACGATGCTTGGGCGCTTCGTAAAGAAACCGATCAATTCGTTGATACGCGAATGGCTGAATTTGAGGCGTCCTTGCATAAGGTTCAGTCTCAGCTTCGCATCATGCGTTCACGGCTTGCTGACCGCAGCTCACTAGATGCTTCGGATACGCAGCCGTTGCCGAAGATCTAGCCGGATCACGATTCGCCCTTGGCGGCGAAGTCCGGTAGCATAGGTCGTCGGTCACGATGCTTCTTTATTGACCGTTGCTGAAGGGATTCTGATGTCACCGCACCAGCCATCGCCCGATGTGCGCTCAAGTCTGGTTATCCAGACTCATGAGTTGCGCCGAGGTGCAGGGCAGATGTGTGAGATTGAACGAATCGCGCAAGCTCCGGATGAACTGGGAACAGACGTGATCGGGGTGCCGCAAGGTTCACCCATCGATCTTGAGCTTCGGCTCGAATCGGTGAGTGAGGGCATTCTTGTTAGTGGATTTGCTAAGGCAGAACTTGTCGGGGAATGCGTCAGGTGCCTGGATAGGATCTCACAGCCATGTGAGATTGATATGCAGGAACTGTACGTGTATCCCGAAGAGGGAATCGCCGAGGCAGATGAGGAAGATGACACGCATTATGTCGTCAATGACTGCCTCGATTTAGAGCCACTAATTCGGGATGCTGTGGTACTTGAGTTGCCGTTTGCGCCACTGTGTAGCGAGGACTGCTTAGGATTGTGCCCCACATGTGGGTTGAATCTTAATCACGATCCCGAGCATGATCATGGTGAAGTAATCGACGAGAGATGGACCGGCCTCGCTGGCTGGAATTCAGGCGAATAAACCCGCGGCCTTGGCCGCATGATGAAGGAGAAGACGTGGCTGTTCCCAAGCGGAAGATGTCGCGCAGCAACACGCGTTCGCGTCGCTCGCAGTGGAAGATGACGGCTCCGACGCTCGTTATCTGCGCCAACCCGGCTTGTGGTGCTAAGCACCTGCCGCATACGGCATGCCCGACCTGTGGTGAGTACGGCCCGCGTGGCGACCGCCGCCAGGTGACCGAAGTCTAAGTTCATCCACATTGGCGGATCTTGCATTAGAGCTTTGCTCACAGTTGGGGGTCGTAGTTGACCCTCAACTGTGGGAGCTCGCACACGTGCATCGTAGTTACTCCTACGAAAACGGCGGGATTCCAACTAATGAGCGGATCGAGTTCTTAGGCGATTCGGTGCTCGGCATTGTTGTTACTGAGCATCTTTATCTGACCTTCCCGCACTTGCCGGAGGGTCAATTGGCGCGCCTGCGGGCAAGCGTAGTCAATACCCATGCGTTGGCTCGGGTCGCTCGAACACTTGACGTTGGTGCTCATATCAAGCTGGGTCATGGCGAGATCGCCACGGCTGGGCATGATAAAGATTCCATTTTGGCTGACACGATGGAATCTATGATTGGTGCGATCTTCTTGAGTTCGGGTATTGACGCGGCTGGAAAGTTTGTTCACCATCTCTTTGACCCGCTTGTCGAGGAATCGGCACAGCTTGGTGCGGGATTGGATTGGAAGACTAGCCTGCAAGAAGTCGCTGCACATCAGTCGTGGGCTAT
>CAMQXE010000022.1 GCA_947038745.1 uncultured Propionibacteriaceae bacterium
AGATCTACATTTAGGAAATCTTCGTACCGCAATGGTGGCCTGGCTGCTCGCCAGATCGACGCAGCGACAGTTTCTTTTACGTATTGACGATCTCGATCAGCAGCGCGTGGCTGCCGCTCCAGCCGTAGCTCAGCGACAGCTAGCTGACCTATCCCGGCTAGGCATCGATGCTGATGGCCCTGTCATATACCAGTCTGAGCGATTGGACCTGTACCGCGATGCCGTCGCTCAGCTGGACTGCTATCCCTGCTTTTGTACGCGTCGAGAGATTGCACAAGCGGCTAGTGCGCCACACACCATGCCCGGGCGTTATCCAGGAACTTGTCAAGGACTAACTGCAGCTCAGCAAGCCAGACTTGCTGAGCAACGTCCACCCGCTTGGCGGGTACGGGCACAAGGTGTAACAAGCACTATCGACGATCTATGGGCTGGCACGGTCAGCTCCTGCGTCGATGACATCGTCGTTGTGCGCAATGACGGAGTTTTTGCCTACAACCTCGCGAGCGTGGTCGACGACGGATTAACAGGTGTTGATCAGATCTGCCGTGGCCGCGATTTATTGCCAACTTCTCCAACTCAAGCCTGGCTAGGGGCACAACTAGGTTTTACTACAGCAACGTATGCCCATGTCGGTTTAGTCACAAACACACAAGGGGTTCGACTAGCTAAACGCGACGGCGCGGTGACTCTACCTGATCTTGCCGCGCAGGGGTTAGATACGGCAGCGGTACGTGGACGACTTGCAGAGTCACTTGGGCTAGCTGAATCTGGCGAGGGTCCAACTATGGCGATGCTGCTGGACCGATTCGAGCCCAGCAGCATCGCTATCGATGATTGGATCGCTTACTGACCTGCGCCTGCCCACAACACATCGACCACGCAGATCAAAGTGTCGCCTGCTTCGATCTTGAGCGCAGTGTCACCATTTGGGTAACCATCTGCTGGCGGAATGACCAAGAGCACCCGCGAACCGACAGGCATATTCACTAGCCCCTTCTTCCATCCGGGAAGAAGACGGCTGAGCTGTCCGGTTTCAGGCTTTTCAGCGTCCCAGTTATGGGCAATTTGCTGTCCGGTCTTTGCTGAATACATGGAGTAGCGCACAGTAACGCTATCTGTGGCAACAACCTTATGCTCTGAAGCCGAATCCATGATGAGTTGCGCAACTGTATCTGCCGGTGCCGCATAACCTGCCGGAACCTCAACAGCTGGGTTCTTGGCGTCAGCAGCAACCTTCGGTAGCCCATCCTTCGCTGGAACAGGCGTACCCCAGACAGCGCTCTGCTGCGCATCCACGATCTCCACAGCGAAGATCAAGGTGTCACCTACGTTGATGCCAGATCCAGCTTGTCCGCCTTTGGAATCGTAACCGTCAGCACCGGTCATAGCGATCAGGACTCGACTACCGATCTTTTGATCCTGCAGGCCCTTCGCAAAGCCAGTTACTACACCAGTAAGTGGGAAAGCAATCGGAAGCCCACCATGGAGGTAGCTGGAATCAAAAACCTTGCCAGTGCGACCATTAACGCCGGTGTAGTTCACCAAGACAGTCGTGCCTGCGCTGACGGCGGGGCCGGTACCTTCGTCAAGCACCTTAACCGTGGTGTTTTCGACAGCCCAAGGCGCAGGAACAGTGATGAGCGGCTGCGCACCTTTAGCCCCATCGACACGGATATTATCCAGCGTTGCTTCCACCTTTGGTGGAGCAGCGGGATCTGGAGCCGGAGTCGTATCCGTGGGCGCTGGTAGCGCAGAGGTGGCAGGCTGCGTCGGAGTAAAGTCCGGCTCCTTCTTCGTCGATGAGGAGCAACCAGTTAGCGCGAGCGAAGCCGCGAGCGTCAGGCCAGCACCTGAGCGCATAATTCGAGAAGAAAACACAAGCCCACTCTAGCCGAGCTTGCCAGTTCCATATGGCGACGTCATTTTCGGCTCACTGCCCATACGTTCGATCAGTCGATCAACCCGGGAATCAACCGTGGCAAATGGATCAGGGCACATCACGACTCCATCAGTGAGATCAGTACATGTCAGAGTTGCCCAATCAGCAGTAAAACCACGCTCGTTATCCTGCGCTGCTGCGATAAAAGAACCACGAATCTTGGCTCTGGTTGTTGCCGGAGCTGTGGTCATCGCATCCCGCACCCGCTCTGGACCCGTAACCCGACGAATCGCACCATTGCGTTCCAATAATCTCGCGATCCCTGAGCCGGTGATCTCGTGATAGGCAAGGTCAAGTTGCAACATCCGCGGATCAGTAAGATCGCAGCCCCATAACGCGCTATAGCGGTCAAATAAGCTCAGCTTGATCGCCCAATCAATGTCATGCGAAATTACTGACCAATCACCACTATCGATGGCATCAAGAACTGTCGCCCATAGTTGCCCAACGCTGTCGAGCACTGGATCAAGATCAGGCAGCGTTGAGGCAGCATCAAGATAGCGGCGCTGCAATTCCAGTGCGCTCAGCTCACGACCATTAGCCAACTGCACTCGTGCCTGGCCGCGATAGTCGCGGGCAACATCACGAATCGCAGCTAAAGGATCTTTAAGGATGAGGTCATCAAAAACTGTCGATCCAGACTCCAATAGCCGCAGAACCAACTCGGTAGAGCCCACCTTGAGCAAGGTCGTCGGTTCAGCCAGATTGGCATCGCCAACGATGACGTGGAGCCTGCGCCATCGACGTGGGTCAGCATGGGGTTCGTCGCGAGTATTGATCATCGGACGGCTTCGGGTTGTAGCCGATGACACAGTCTGCAACATGTGCTCAGCTCGCTGACTCACCGCGAATCGAGCAATACCGTCCTCGACCAAGATCTTGCCCGCACCACACAACAACTGCCGAGTCACGAAGAATGGCAGTAATCGCGCCGAAAAGAGCTCAAAATCTTCCACGCGCGACACGAGATAGTTCTCGTGGCAGCCGTAACTATTACCGAAGCTATCAGTGTTGTTCTTGAACATGGCAAGCTGACCATCAATACCTTCACTGGCTAGCAACGCAGACCCCTGCGCTGCTAGCTCAACGAAAAGTTCCTCGCCAGCGCGATCATGTTCAAGCAATTGAATGAGCTCGCTACATTCTGCTGTGGCATATTCTGGATGAGCCCCGACATCGAGATAGAGCCGAGCCCCATTGCGCCGAAAGACGTTAGTGGAGTCATACTGTTGGGTCAGCGGACGAAATAGGTAACGTGCCGCTTCCTCTGAGCTTGGCCTATTCCCACTTTTCGTAATGCAGGTCAGCCCAAACTCTGTCTCGATGCCGTAGATTCGCACGCTACATCTCCGTGATGTCAAGCAACTTACCTAGCTCATCACGAGTCAGCTCACGCAGCTCCCCAAGCGGCAAGTTCCCGATCCGAACCGGGCCGATGCTGGTACGCGAGAGACGACGTACTGGGTGGCCCACGGCATCAAACATACGACGCACGATGCGGTTACGTCCTTCGTGGAGCGTCACCTCAATAAGCGAGCGAGTATCGTTACGCTGCACCAGCTTGATCTTGTCTGGCCGCACCGGGCCATCTTCTAGGTGCAGACCCTTCTCAAGTCTTTTAAGCGTGTCATTATGTGTGAAGCCCTCCACCTCAGCAAGGTAGACCTTCTTCACCTTGTAGCTCGGGTGGGCCATGCGATGAGCAAACTCACCATCATTGGTTAGCAGCAATAAGCCCTCGGTATCGGTATCGAGGCGACCTACATGGAATAGTCGCTCCTTACGCTTAGTCAAATAATCTGACAGCGTCGGGCGGCCTTCGGGATCGTCCAAGGTTGAGACGACGCCGCGGGGCTTATTGAATACGAAATACATATGCCGACGCGCCGTCGGAATACGCGCGCCATCAATACGAATCGTGTCCCGGCTAGGATCAACGCGCATTCCCTGCTCGCGTACGATCGCGCCATTAACCTCGACCCGGCCTTTATCAATCAAAATCTCTGCTGCCCTGCGGGAAGCGATACCTGCTTGGGCTAAAACTTTTTGAAGGCGAATGCCTGCTGGTTCCTCAATCATTCTGGTGACTCCATCTCTGCCATCTCGGCTGTGGCGTTATCGGTCACGACGGGTGTCGGAACCGTAGCGGATTGGTTATCCGCACGTTCAGACTGTTGTTCATGCGCTGCTTCAACAGCACTACGTTCAACAGCAAGTTCTGCAAGCTCCGCTTCCAATGCTTGCGCTTCTGGCAGATGTGGGGCGAGTGCAGGCAGCTCAGCTAAGTTCTGCATACCCATCTTCTCAAGAAAAAGGTCAGTCGTCACAAAAAGCGTCGCACCGCTGGATTCATCACTGCCTTGCTCGGTGATCAAATTACGCGCGGTCAAGGTCCGCACTACCCCATCGACATTAACTCCACGAACTGCTGAGATGCGTGCTCGCGAAATCGGCTGTAGGTAGGCGATAACTGCCAATGTCTCCAATGCAGCCTGAGATAGCCGACTGTGCTGGCCTTCCAAGAGCCAGGCAGAGATCAATGGCGCGTGCTCGGTTCGGGTGTAATAACGCCAACCGCGCCCTACTTGGCGCAGCTCAAAACCCCGACCAGATTCGTCGTAGAAAGCAGCCAAGGACGCCAAACATTGCGTAATTTCGACAACAGGTACCCCTAGAGCTTCAGCAAGCGTTACTGCAGCGATGGGCTCATCAGCCATAAGCAACATTGCCTCGACTGGTCCGGTTAAAGGATGGGGCTCACTCATCTGCTGGCTCCTGTACCTGCGTGGTGTCATCTAATCTGCCATGGGGATCTGGACTCGCACCATCAAATTCATCTCGAATATCGACGTCATCGGTCGCTCCTCCGGTCCAACGAATCGTAAGCTCACCGAGCGGAGTTAGTTGTTCGAATGCAACCAGCTTCTCGCGAAAAAGCTCCAAGAGCGCGAGAAATCGAGCTACCGTCGTGATCTTGTCGGCGTCGGCGCTGAGTTGGCGGAAGGTCAGCGCTTGGCTACGTTTAACTCGTTCAAGGACCAGTTGGGCTTGCTCACGCACGCTGACAGTTGGGGTATGAATATGCTCAATAGAGACTTCTGCTACTGCTTTTGGTTGCATCGCCCGTACGCATAGCTGAGCCAGCTCTGCCCCAGTGACTCGCAACTCAACTTCGGGAAGCAAGGAGGCAAATTGTGGCTCTAAACCGCCTGGACGCGGAAACCGTCTACCTTCAGCCTCAAGATTCTCAGCTAACCAGGCTGCAATCATCTTGAAGGCGCGGTACTGCAGCAGTCGCGCAAACAACAGATCGCGAGCTTCCAAGAGCGCAAGATCCTCGCTGTCATCGATCTCACCTTGGGGTAGTAACCTCGCAGTTTTTAGGTCGAGAAGCGTCGCTGCTACCACAAGAAATGCAGTTGTCGTATCCAGATCAGCTTGGCTGCCCAACCCTTTAACATGAGCAATGAACTCATCAGTCACCGCCGATAGCGAGACCTCAGTAATATCAAGTTTGTGCTTGGCAATAAGTTGCAGCAGCAAATCAAATGGGCCTTGGAAAACATCAAGGTGGACTTCAAAACCTCCGGTGCTGCCCTGCTCCAGGTCGGGCGTCGGGAGCGAATTAGTCCTCACAAATCGAAAGCCTACGCACAATATCGCTGTCATGTCCGTGCTGGTCAAGATCAGCTAAGGTGACCGCAATAGCTTCTCGAACCAGACGTCCACGATCCACAGCAAGGTCGTAGTCGCCGCGCAATTTCAGCCGGGCTTGTTCCAAAGCCATGAGTTCATCGAGACTGAGATAGACCGTGATCTTCTCGTCATGACGAATGCGACCGCTGGGTTGAGTTGCGTGGGCAGGAGCCTCAGCCGTCGTCGATTGCGTTGTACGGAAAAGCTCTGCCGTACCCGGAAGGCTTACTTTTCTCGGCATCGCGCTAGCACCTCTACGGCCAATGCTCGGTAGGCTTCTGCACCTGGCGAGGTTGAGGCATAGGTGGTGATCGGCTCCCCCGCCACAGTCGTCTCGGGGAACTTAATAGTGCGGCGGATGACAGTGTGGAATACGGTATCTCCGAAAGCCTGCACAACACGTTCGAGAACTTCACGCGAATGTAAGGTCCGCGAGTCATACATCGTGCCCAAGATTCCCAAGATTTCAAGATCGGGGTTGAGCCGCTCTTGCACCTTCTCAATGGTGTCAGTGAGCAAAGCGATGCCTCGCAATGCGAAAAACTCAAGCTCCAGCGGCATGATGACGTAATCCGAAGCAGTCAGCGCATTAATCGTGAGCAACCCAAGGCTAGGGGCACAGTCGATGAGAATAACGTCATAGGAGCTTTGGAAACGGCGTAGAACTCGCTGCAGGCTCTGCTCACGAGCCACCTCTGATACCAGCTGAACTTCAGCCGCAGATAGGTCGATATTGGCTGGCAAAATATCGAGACCTTCGATATTTGATGGTCGGACAACATCTGCTGGATCGACTTTACGATCCATAAGCATCGTGTAAATCGACTGCTCTAACGTATGTGGATTAACCCCTAGACCAACAGATAATGACCCCTGCGGATCGAAATCGACCAGCAGCACCCGCCTGCCAGTCTCTACCAAGCAAGCACCAAGGTTGATCGTGGTAGTGGTCTTACCAACGCCGCCTTTCTGATTACACATGGCAATCACTGTGGCTCGTTTCGGGCCAGGAACAGGCGGAGTAGGCACAGGCAGCTGCGGCATAACTCGCCCGGTTGGGCCTACCTCACCAGGTTTGGTCTGCTGTGCGCCCGTTTCGGGTGCACGTTGAACTACGAACGTCTGCTCCCGATCATCAAGTGTCGGCTGCTCGTTCACGCGAAGTCCTCTCCCCGGATTAACAATCCGTTGCAACATGTTAGTACGCCCGCGGATGGGACGTACGGTAAACCTCTCGAAGATGGTCAACCGTTACCAATGTATAGATCTGTGTTGTAGTCACATTCGCATGACCAAGAAGTTCTTGAACCACACGAACATCTGCCCCGCCCTCTAGTAGATGAGTAGCAAACGAGTGACGCAACGTATGCGGCGAAATCTCAGCAGTAATACCAGCTCGTTTTGCTGCTCTTTGAAGGATAGCCCACGTACTTTGTCGTGATAGACGTTCTCCACGAGTATTGAGCAATAATGCCGGGATACCTTTTGCGTTCAGCGCAGCCCATCCTGGACGGCCTCGTACCAACCAAGCAGATACTGCATCTCTAGCGAAACTGCCTAGCGGAACCATCCGTTCTTTCGACCCTTTGCCAAACAACCGGATCCCAACTTCAAGATCAGTTAGAGCAGCAGACACATCATCGACATCAAGCCCAACAACCTCACTGACTCGGGCACCCGTGCCATAGAGCAACTCCAATACGGCCCGATCACGTAATCCCTCGATAGTACTCAGATCGCACGATTCAATTAGTGCCTGAACCTGAGCTAATGGCAATGCCTTAGGTAGTCGTTTTGCCTGAACTGGGCTGGATATCTCAGTTGCTGGATTATCTGTACATAACCCATCTACAAGACAAAATCGATGAAACCCTCGAACTGCAGCTAAAGCGCGTGCCACGCTGGCCGCAGCTAGCGCTGGATGCTTCTCGTCACCATCTGTCAGCACCCGCGAGAAGGCTGCGATATGGTCTGGCGTGATATGACTCAGTTCATCACCACACCGTGGCTCAACGAAGGCAACGTAGCGGCTTAAATCGCGCCGATAGCCACTGAGAGTATGCAGTGAGAGACCCCGCTCAACCCTGAGCTGATCCAGGTAAGCGATAACAGCACGTTCAAGCCCGCGCGACATCGTCATTTTCCTGGGCGTCGTAGCCGGGCCAAGGCTGTGCTGGATCAGCAAAGTCGGCATCCTTGCCGCCAAATGCGACGTACGCCAGAACTGCGGCAACAAGTGTTGGACTAGTGAAATCCCCCGAGCGAATACCGCTAAGTATGGCTGCCAGCGGAACTCGGGCCAGCTCAAGATCAGCCTCTTCATGTTCTCTAACGAAATCTGTCGAAGTGACTTCTAGCCCACGAGCCAAGAAAACTCTGATGTTCTCCCCAGAAGCCCCCGGGCTCGTATGCAGATCAAGAAGCAGGTTCCACTTTGATGCACGTAACCCAGCCTCTTCAGCCAACTCCCGCTGCGCCGCGCACAGCGGATCTTCACTATACTGATCAAGTAATCCAGCAGGTGGCTCAAGTAACCGCATCCGCGCTGGATGCCGGTACTGCCGAACCGTTACAACATTTTCGTCGTCGTCAAGTGCTAATACTGCCACCGCACCTGGGTGACGAAGATAGGTGCGCACCATAGCTGCCCCATCGGGAGTCTCGACCGTATCGGTCCATACGCGAAAGACTGAAGCATCTGCGTCGAGGCGGCGTTCCAGAACTGGCCATAACTGGGCACTATCAGCGCTTGGGCACTTCACCAGCGGCGGTAGATTATTAATGACCATCAGATCTGCTTATCTCTAGTCTCAGGCATCCGCCAAAATACGACGGCCGACAGCAAGCACAGCACTACAACTACGACCATGAAATATGTGTAATTACCTGCCTGGTAGAGCTTCTCTGACAAGATCGGAGTAAATCCCCCAAAAATCGCCACCGCTAAGCCATACGGTAACGATATTCCTGCGGTACGAACTTCTGCTGGAAATTGCTCTGCCATCATGGCTGCAAGAGACCCCGCGTAGGCAGCAAGGAATACTGCGCTCATGCTTGGAGCAAGTAGGTAGGCAATCGGCCCAACCCCGGGTTTAACCATCAAGATCAGCGGAACAAAGCTCACTGCACTACCCAAAGCGAAGAACATCAGCATTGGTCGGCGCCCTAATCGATCTGACAGTTTTCCCGAGATCGGCAGCAATAGGGTAAACACCAGCAAACCCGCGAGCGCACCTAGCTGGGCAATCTTTGCAGGCTGCATCCTGCCTCCAACTGTGACCAATTCTCCGGTTCGCGCTGACAACATGGTCGGGGCATAGACGAACCAGAACTGCACTAATGCAGTACCTGCTGCCACCATCATGACAACTCGTAGCACCTGACGGGGATAGCGCGTGACAAGCTCCCGCAGCGGGCGTCGAGAAATACGATCAGAATTAACTAAGTTGGTGTAGGAATCGGTTTCTGCCGCCCGCAGCCGCAGCCAGAGCCCCACCAATCCGAGGACGGCCCCCAACCCAAAGGCGATCCGCCAGCCATAGCTGTGTAGCGCTACCGGATCCATCATATTGAGCATGACGAGCATGAGTCCTGACGCCAGCAGAGTACCGCCACCGACGCTTACTTGCTGCCAAGAACCCACTGTCGCGCGCTGGTGCGGATCGGCGTGTTCAACCATATAGGCGCTAGAGGTACCAAACTCGCCACCAGCGGAGAAGCCCTGTAGGCAACGTGCTAGCACGAAGATAATGGGGGCCGAAATCCCGATAGCTGAATAGCTAGGCACCAGCGCCGCAATCAAGGAGGCACCGGCCATCAACACGATGGTGAGTGTCATGCCCGCGCGACGCCCATGACGGTCTCCATATGGCCCGAAGAAGATTGCCCCAATCGGTCGGAAGAGAAACCCAACAGCGAAGATTGCAAGCGTGGCTAGGAGGGCTGCTGTTCTATCATGCTTCGGGAAGAACTCAGTGGCAAAGACTGGAGCAAAAAAGCCGTAGATAGACCAATCGAACCATTCGACAAAATTTCCAATAGTACCAGCTATGACCGCCTTTTTACGGACTGCCGCTGGAGTGGAAAACGTCGCTGCCATAGTCACGGGCTCTTTTCTCTAAGAGATAAAGTTCAAGAGCAACGAGTCTATATCGGAGATACTGTTCTCCTATGCCTATTGCAACCCTGCCGACTCAGGACCTCATCACTGCGGTGGGCCCAATCCCAGGACTCGATCTGTTGTTATGGGATCTGCGCACTCCACCTCCAGCTTCAGACCTCGATCTTGTTGTCTGCAACTACCCACAAACTGCCGACGACCGTCCAGCCTTGTCACAGCCAGCTCGGATCGGTACGGTCCAGGTCTTATCGGCCGGCTACGATCATGTTCGCGGTGCCCTTCCAGCTATGGCCCAGCTTGCCAATGGCAAGGGTATTCACACCACAGCCACTGCTGAAGTTGCACTCTCACTAATGCTGGCAAGCCAGCGCGAATTGCCCCGCATGTTCACAGCGCAGCAGAACCAACATTGGGGCTGGGATGATACCGCCCCGCCTGGTCTTGCAGATCGTCGCGTCGCCATTCTTGGCTATGGCGACATTGGTCAAGCCATTGCACAACGACTCGTTGCCTGTGAAGCATTTCCTACCGGTTTTGCGCGTACTGCTCGTCGCGGTGATGGTCTTGTTGATGCAGTATTTCCGTTATCAGAGTTTGCTCACCATGCGAGTGCTTTCGACATTATCTGCCTGGTTATGCCGCTGTCTGAGGCTACCTACCACCTCGTTGATTCACTTTTCTTGGCCCAACTCAATGATTGTGCGCTCGTAGTCAATGTGGGCCGTGGTGGACTCATCGATACCGACGCCTTGATAGGCGAACTACATACCGGACGGCTACGCGCTGCTCTCGATGTTACCGAGCCTGAGCCTCTTCCTGATGGCCATCCGCTGTGGAGCGCCCCTGGATGCCTCATTTTTCCCCACGTAGGCGGCCATTCTCAGGCACAATTCCCCCGAGTC
>CAMQXE010000023.1 GCA_947038745.1 uncultured Propionibacteriaceae bacterium
CGGGCGTTCGGTCATTATCGGTATTCCGCGTAATATCGAAGGTGCTAAGTTCCCAAGCTACTCCCCGATGCGCAAAGTATATCCAGACGGCTATTCCTGCCCGGATCATTCCTGCATGATTAACGCCATAAATACCGATGTCGAGCAAAACTATCGGGATAAGTATCCGAACTCGAAACATCCTGGTATCGCTGCGACAACCGAGGCTATTGAGTACCTGACTGGGTTAGATGTGAATTACACCGTAATCGTCGATCTTAATGGTTTCTCTGGTCTAGTTGATGCAGTCGGTGGCATCGATATCACGCTCAATAAAGCTATCGTTATCTTCTGGGTTAATGATGTCATTGGCGGTACCCCACGCAAAACGATTGGGCCAGGAAAAGTACACCTCAATGGCACCGATACTCTCGATCTAGCTCGCGTGCGGCATGATTCCAATGACTTCGTGCGCATGACACGTCAGAAGTGCATCATGAACGCCATGCTGACCCAACTTGATCCCAAGACGGTCTTGGCAAAGTTCACCGATATTGCCAATGCTGGTGCCGGCATCGTGGAGTCAGACGTACCTGCGAGTGAAGCTGGATATTTGGTTAAGCTGGCGCAGAAAGCCAAATCATTGCCGATCCAAACAATCCAGCTCATTCCACCCTTGCTGTGGCCTGGGGATCCTAATTATGACGATGCTCACCAGGCAATTCGCGATCAGATAGCTGCTTCAGCGGCTTTGGACGATTCGCATCCTGCTCCGGCTTCGCAAGCTCCAGCAGCACCAGCTGCACCTGCCTCGCATACGGAGGCTACGACTACCCAGGGTGCAGCTCCGGAGGCAACTCAAACGACTGATGTCACCGAGGCTGGAGCCTCAACGTCGGATAACCTCACTGAGACTTGTTCGGCTTTCTAAACCGCTTTTTCGTTTGTACGAATGGCATCGAGGTCGCCGGATTCGACCAGAACTGCTGAACCTCCGGTAGCTAATGGGCGCAGGATCGCTTCACGGATCGCTGTCCAAGGATCGACAGCGGTTACTAAGCGACGCTCAGGCGCCCCGGAAAAATTACTGAGGTCACCAAATAGCATCATGGCCGAGTCGTCCTGCCACAGCTCGCTAGCTGCTGATAGCGGCTCAGCCTTATGCGCGTCGGGCTGCATGAGTACTTCAGCGAAATCAGTCAGCCCAGGTGCAAGTCCGGCTACACGTAAACCGAGCGGATGCATGGAGGCCACGACATTTGCCCCGACAAGTTCAGCGCGCTCGGCTGTGGCTACGCAAAGATCCCCAGCGACCGCGGACGGGGTGACTCCGGCTTGCCAACAGCCCAATACCCAGGCCAGCGTGGCCCAATGGATCGGACGAGTGTTAGCCAGATCAAGGTGGATGTATTGGCCGGGGGCTATGTCTTCTTCCTCCAAGAACCAGGCAATCTTGTTCGCCCAGTTCGCAACCGTGACAGCGGATAACTCAACCCGAGAATTATTGAGGTCGTAGAGCGTCCATAGCGGCCCCGCAGCATTAGTGCGCAGACGTTGTTGTAGCTGGGTGATCGGCGAGGGAACAGACATAGTGCAACCCTAATGTCTAGGCTGGTTTCATGCGTTATGTCGTAATTATGGCCGGTGGTTCAGGGACTCGGCTTTGGCCGTTGTCGCGCAAGGGCATGCCTAAGCAGTTTCTCCACCTCGTTAATGGAAAGAGCTTGCTGCGGTTGGCTTACGAGCGAGTCTCTGGGTTAGTTCCTGATGCGAATATCCTTATCTGCACTGGAGCTGCTTATCTGGATGTGGTTGCTGCTGAGCTGCCTGAATTGCCTCGGGAAAATCTACTTGGGGAACCGGTAGGTCGCGATTCGCTCAATGCTGTGGCTTGGCCATGTGCAGTATTGGCTCAGCGTGATGCGGATGCCGTGGTTGCGTTCCTCTCCGCAGATCAGATTATTGAGCCGATTTCAGCATTCCAAAAAACGTTGGATCAGGCATATGCCGTGGCTCAGGCTGACCCGCTAGCACTCGTCACGTTGGGTGTAATTCCGACGTCGGCCCATACCGGCATGGGCTACCTTCATCGGGGTGAGGAACTTGAAGGCTTTGCTGGTTGCTGTGCCGTCAGCGAGTTCCGAGAGAAGCCAGATACCCAAACTGCGCAGCGTTATCTTGATAGCGGTCAGTACTGGTGGAACTCTGGCATGTTCGTCTGGCGTGCGAGCACGCTGCTGGCGCAGCTTGAGGTCTTACTTCCCGAAACTCATGCTTCGGTACTTGAGCTAGCTGATCATCCTGAACTGGCTCATAAGATTTACCCGACCTTAATGAAGACCAGTATCGATTTTGGGGTTATGGAGCCAGTGAGCCATGGCCGCGCTAGCGCACATGTCGTTGCCTGCCCGTTGCCAACAAGTTTCCATGATGTTGGTGGATATGCTGCTTTGGCTGAACAACTAAGCCATGATGAGAGCGGCAATGCCATTGAGGGTCTAGTCGCCATGCTCGATGGTTCAGGAAATCTGATCCTTAATCGCAGGCCAGGCCATCTTGTGGCGACGTCAGGGCTGACGGACATGATCGTGGTGCATACCGACGAGATCACGCTGGTATGCCCGATTAGCGATGCGCAGCGGGTCAAAGACCTTGTCACTTGTGCTGGCAGTATTGCTGGCCCAGAGTTTCAGTAGCAGAAGGACGATATTCATGGAAAATCCAACGATTGTTGCGCTAAAGCGTTTTCGTGAGCCGGCAGCATGGATCGGGCTAGCCGTGATTGCGATAAATATTGCAGTCAGTGTTCTGCGGATGGTGCAGCGTGCTGGTGAATCATCGCTACTCAATGCAATGCGTTCTGAAGGTGGCAGCGTCATGGGTATTGTGGCGTTGGTTTTTGTACTTATCTTGGTGGGGGCCTGCGTGCTATGGCCAGAGCCAAGTAAACATGCTCACATAATTGCTGTAGTAGCTGCCGTCATTGTAATAATCGGTACAGTTTTGACCCTAGCAAATCTGGTCGCAGGAATAATGATTTCGCGAGGATTCGGGGCCTTCCTTGAGATCATCGGTGGAGGTACCGATCTAGCGCTCAAAGTCGTGATCGCAGTGCTTTTTATGTATTTTTCTCGACGGCTCCAGCGAGGCATGACGCCATTGGGCACTGCGGCGCCCGATCAGCAGGAGACGGTATCAACGGTTCCGCGTAGCGCGGCTGGTGCCAGATGGGGTAGTGCCGCCGATGCGCTTGCAGGTCAGCAAGCACAGTGGGGTGACCAGATTCCAGGGGCTGGGTGGAACCGATCGGGTTCTACTGCGCAGGCTGAATTGACGCAAGCTCCAGCAGCTCCAGCGAAGCAAACTGAGGTAGTCCAACCAGCGGCAGCTGAAGGCCCAGCGGCGACGGCTTCGCGGGGCCTCTGGGAAGCACAGTAAGAAAAAAGTTTCGGCGTGTCGCTTGCGAATTTCTCAAACTGGCTTGACGAGTAGCCTTTGTGCGGTTGTAATTACACCGTTGTGGTTTGCGGGGGTGGGCTACTTCATCGAGATTAAGCGAGAGGGGATCGAATGATGCTGGAGTTATTCTCCGCTGAGGATGATGGAATCCTTGGTTGGCAGGAGCGTGCTTTGTGCGCACAAACGGATCCTGAGGCATTCTTTCCGGAAAAGGGCGGATCGACTCGTGAGGCTAAGAAGGTTTGCCTGTCTTGTGACGTGCGAAGCGAGTGCCTTAGCTATGCCCTGGCCCATGATGAGCGCTTCGGTATCTGGGGTGGTTTATCCGAGCGGGAGCGGCGCAAATTGCGCAAACTAGCCTGAAAATAATCAGCTAATTCTCAGATTTAGTTTGAGGTACTGCATGCCCGCCAGTTAGTCTGGGTCTGGTGAAATCTACTTTCACGATCCTGTTCCATTATCAAAGGCGTGTTCATGACTTCTGATCCCATGGCGCTCGTCGAAGACGGCGACGATTGGTTTGCTGATGCCAGCGAACATATTGATCCACGTGAGGGTATGTGGGACTGGGTTGATGATGATACGAGCGAACCTGAGATCTCTTTGACCGGTCACGATGTGTTGGCTGTTCTGGTGACGCGTGATGCCCAGGACTGGTTGCCACGTACGATAGAGGGGCTAGGGGCGCTCCAGCACCAGCCAACGCGCTTGATCGCGATAGATAACGTTTCTCGTGACGAAACTGATGCTGTACTAGCGGCAGCTAAAGCTGACGGCATACTTGATGCCGTATACAAGGGCGACGCAGACTGGGGATTTGGTGAAGCCATTGACTCCGCAATAGCTCTCGATGCCCAGGCAGCTCCAGCACATGGACAAGAACTTAAAAAAGCTGAGTGGCTTTGGCTGCTCCATGATGATGCTGTTCCCGCTCCAGACGCATTGCGTTACCTTATTGAACAAGGTGTACGCAAAGACGACATAGCGGTTGTTGTTCCGATGCTTATGCAGGCGATGCGTCGTGGCGGGGCTAGCCAAATCAGCGAATTGGGTACGTCAATTACCGCTACTGGTGTACGCCAACTCAGCTTGGAACAAGGAGAAATCAACCAGGGCCAATACGAATCGTCGGCGGTGCTGGGCAGCTCTACTTGCGGTTTGCTAGTCCGACGCTCTGCATGGGATGAACTCGGTGGTTTTTCGACTGCAATTCCGCGCTTCCGAGACGGTACTGAATTTGGCTGGCGAGCAAACTTAGCTGGTTACCAGGTCGTGACGGCACCTAAAGCGATTATCGAGCATCGTCAGGTCGGACGAGCCGGGTTGCGCCGCGGAGTTCCGCACCCGACCGTTGATGACCGTGTCTACGGCATGATGACGGTAGCGGCGCATCACCACGGTGTTGGTGGAGCGCTATCGACTATCTGGCTGGTTCTCGCAACGTTGCTACGGGCGCTGGGCTTCTTGCTGGGTAAAGCACCTGGGCGCGCCATGGATGAATTACGTGCAGCAAGACTGTTCCTAGGCAGCGGTAATAAAGTACGAAGACTGCGTTCTCGAATCAATAAAATTGATACGACTCACGAGTCTGTAGAGCGAGTGCAGTCGCTACGCCCGCGCTGGTATGCAGCGGTGACTAACCTAGGAAACCTCATCGCGACAGAAGCCAGCGATTGGTGGAATGACACCTTTGGTACATCGTCATCAAGTACCTCTATCGACGATCTCATGGGTGATGATTTTGCTACCCATCGCGACACTAAGCGTCGTCGTCCATGGCTGTTACCCACAACTGTGACCTTCCTCTTGCTGTTCTTGCTCTCCCTTTTGGCTGGGCGCAATATCTATGGTGGGGGGCACCTGACTAGCTGGCATCTGCTACCAGCTCCAGATACTCTCTCCGCGCTCTATCAGAGCTATCTTGACCCCATCGCTGGTGCGCCACGAGAGACAGCTCCGCCATGGGTAGGGCTTGTGGCCTTATGCTCGACGTTATTTGCAGGTCAGCCAGAATGGTTTATTGCAACGCTATTCATTTTTGCGGTGCCATTGTCGGCGCTATCTGGCTACGCCTTCCTCCGGCAGGTAGCTGGTGACCGTCGTGCACGCCTAGTTGGTGCAGTGCTCTATGGAACGCTGCCTGCACTGCTGGGGGCAGTAAGCCGTGGGCAGCTCGGCATCATTGTCTGGGCAATCGTTGTTCCGCTCCTTGGCGTAGCAGTCTTAACATGGCGTCGCCGTGGCACGGCTGGATATGAATCGTGGCGTGGAGCTTTCCAAGTGGCTCTGTGCTTGACAGTCTTAGCTTCATTTACCCCGCTGATCTTAGTGTTCGCGCTCATCGTGGCCATCGTGGCAGCGCTACGCAGCCGTCGAATGGCTCAAATCATGCGTATCTGTGTAGCTCTGCTTGTACCGACTTTGCTGCTCTCCCCATGGATTCCAACACTGCTTGCTCACCCTGGACGTATCTTCACTGGTGATGATCCAGTCCTGGATGGAATGGCCACGGTTAATGGCCCGCTGCTGTTCTTGGGCCGTACTCCCGGTGAGGGGCTTCCAGCGCTATGGCTTTCGGCGACAGTATTTGGTGTGGTCTGGCTATTGGCTCTTGCTGGCATGGTGCTACGGCCATATTTGGTGCGGGTTTGGGTTGGGACGAGCTTGGGAGCTTTTGCTTTCGCTATCGTGCTGACCAAGCTAGTTGTAGTAGTCCCGCCTGCTGGCAGTGCAACACGCCCAGCGGCAGGCCTATGGCTGCTTTTGGCCTTCGCTGCACTCATCGCTGCCGCAGCGGTTGGTTTCGAGGAAGTCGCCTCAACTTTGGCCACGCGTAGCTTTGGTTTATTGCAGGGCCTGACTATTTTGGCGTTGTTGGGCTCAGTAGTCGTCGTTGCTATGGGCACGCTGTGGTGGGTCAAGGCTGGTATGGGGGCGCCTATGCAGCGCACAACCTTCACCTCCCAACCGTCATACGTTCGTCAAGCTCAGACGCAGAACTACCAAGTACGTTCACTAGTCATCGATTTGGGTAACGCTGATCCTTCGTGGGATGTCAAAGAAGGCGATGGTACTCGTCTAGGAGACGGCGAACGAGGACCGGCATTTGGCGGAGCGCAGGCCCCCATTGATATGACGCGTGAAGCTGTTGCCGATATTGCTTCAGGGCGTTCTGACGATGCCCTTGCTGAGCGACTAAGCCAGCTCGGTATTGGTTACATCACTGTGCGAAATGGCTCATCTGACGCTTTAGCAGCGGTGAATGCTATCCCTGGTTTGATGGCACCTACTGGTGAAGAGTCCTCACGGACCTGGAGAGTTTCTGCCACTCCATCAAGAGCAGTTGTTGCTGCGACTGGTGAGAAGCAGCCGGTGAACCCTGATGGAACCGAGATAGCTGCTGGCTCACCGGCGCGACAGCTCATTATCAGCGCTCCTGCCGATCCGCGTTGGCGAGCAACTCTCAACGGGCAGCAGCTAGAAATGGTGCCTGGGGATGATGATGATTTCCGGCAGTACTTCGCCGTTGGCGAACGTTCTGGGGTAATTAAGTATGAACTCGTAGCACACCCATGGTGGGCGCTGGCACAGTTGCTAGGGCTTCTTGTCCTGATCGTGTTGGTATTCCCCTCGCTTCGTCGAACTGAGACGCGAGATCCCGCCCAATACGCGCGCCGTGCGGCGCGACTGGAGGAGCAAGACTAGTGAGTGGACTTCGACGGGCTCTATGGGCCGTAATTGCGATTGGCGTAGTGGCAGTGCTAATCGGTGTCAGCATTCTTATCCCAAATCGTCCAGCTCGCGATGATTCTTTAGCAGTTTCGGCAACGACAACCTTGCTCTGCCCGCAAGCTGATTCCGCGGCAAGTACTCAAGTCGGGGTATTCGGTGCTTCAGGTGAGCTGTCTGCCCAAGAATTGGGTTCATCGGCGAGCGGGGTACGTAAGGTAGTGCCACTTAACGTGCTGTCAATGTGGGAAAAAGTAAGCTCTCCGTTGAAGATCTCCACAGCGAATGGTGGACGTGCTGCGGGTACTGCTTTGACCTCAATGACGTCAGGAGCTGCTCGCGGCTTAGCTATGTCGCGTTGCAAGGTTCCGGCTACAGAGCATTACTTTGTTGGTTTGCAGTCGAATAAAACCAATATCACGCAGATCGTATTTAGCAACGTCGATGATGGTGAAGCTGATGTCGATGTGACCTTCTACTCTGAGATGGGCCGAGTACAGGCTGCTGGCTCAAAGTCGATCACGGTCAAGGCTGGGGAGAGCACCACATTAAGTTTGGAGTCTCTTATTGACCGGCCGGGGCCAATTGCTGTGAAGGTCAAGGCGACTCAGGGCCGTATCGCAGCTTTTGCTCGTACTCACGTTCTTGCTGGTTCAGATGCTTCACCGCGTGGTGTTGATTGGTTCCCGGCAGCGCTCACACCACGAGCGAAGGTGGTTATTCCTGGTATCCCCGCAGGAGCTGGTGAACGTCGCCTCGTAATCTCTAACTTTGGTGAAGCTCGGGCAGAGGTCAGGATCGATATTGTTGGGCTTACTTCAACTTATGCAGTTGCTGACACGCCAACGATGGGGATTAACCCAGAAGCAGTAGTTAGCCTCGATATTGCTAAGGCATTAGGTGGAACTGGTGGCTCGCTTAGACTGACCAGCACTGAACCAATTGTGGCCTCAGTCACATCAACGTCAAGTGAAGATACCTTGCTCGATGTGGCAGATTCGGTGAGCACATTGCCCTTCGAAGGAACCGCAGCGCTTCCGGTGCCAGCACTGACCGATGTTACGACATCAGTCTCTTTAGCTAACGTTGGTGCGGTGCCAGCTATTGCTGAAATCCGCGCTCTTGATGCAGCAGGTCAGCCGATCGGTGCACCCCAGGTGGCGATCGTCAAACCGGGTACGACGACTTTTGTTGCCATTCCTGAGGCGACAAAGAACTATGTTATCGAGGTCAAACTTGTGTCTGGTACGGCCTATGGAGCCGTGGTGGCTAAGGCTGATTCTGAGGAATCTAAGGGGTTAGCAGTCTTGCCGTTGACGGCAATTGAGGCTGAACATGGAAAGCTGAATCCCAACAACGATCATCGGGTTGGGGAGTAGCAAAACTTTGACACGATAGCGGCCGTCCACTGAGGTGGGCGGCCGTTGCGTTATTTGTTAGTGTCGCGGCTGCGCCCTGCAGGATCGATAGTTGAAACTTCTAGCCCTGTTAGTGCAGCAAGCTGTTCGACGATAGTGCGGTAAACCAAAATATCTAGTTCACGTCGAGAATTAGCACGAAATTCGAGTGGCCTGCGATAGAGCGTTACTGTTGCACAAGACGCCGCAGTTGCGCTTGTAGCTGCCGCTAGAGGAACAAGCTCTTGGGTCCAAGCTCCAGATAGCGTGGGGATATCTTCGACGCCAATGGCTACGTCAGCCAGCGCTGCTGGGCAGTCTTTGCTGATTCTCGACAGAGACTGCGCAATACTGCCAGTAAAGAAATCACGCGAGGATTCCCGGCGGCGAAGTGGCAGCGTCTCACCAAGCAAAGGACTGGTGCGCGCTAGCGGTCCGCGCAATCCGCGAAGATGGCGATTCCTATTCATAGTGCTAACCCTAGCGGCGTGCCAGGGGTACTTCAGCGATGTCGTCGGATAACGTAGCGGAGTGCTATCTTCTCGACGTTGTTCAAAGACTGGCTGCAATAAATCGGCAGTTGCAACGTTGACGTACTCATATGCAGATCAGCAGGCCGTCGTAGGGCCATTAGCTGCCCGCCATGAACCAGGTAGCTATGACCTGTGTAAAGGGCATGCGGTTCAGATCACAGCGCCCCGTGGTTGGGAAATTGTGCGGCTACCGTTAGAGCAAGAGCCAGCAGCTAGCCGAGCCGATGATCTGATCGCATTGGCTGCTGCAGTTCGAGAAGCAGCTTTCACATTTGAAGGTGATCCAGTTGTGGCCTCACCAATGAATTCAAGCGTGGTGGAGCTTGCTCATCGTGGACACCTAACGGTGATTACCGATGCGGAGCGCTACCAGGGCTAGGCTAGAACCATGCTGATGCCTGACATTTTTAAGGCCAACGACATTCGTGGTCTAGCTGGTGGACCCGATGCTGAATGGGACGCAGAAGGCGCTTTTGCGCTGGGAGCCGCGTTTGTTGATGCGTTGGAGCTTGCCGGAAAGACTTTTGTGATGTCGCGCGATATGCGTGTGACCGGCCCGGTGCTGGCTGCTGCTTTTGCTAAAGGTGCTATGAGCCGTGGCGCTAATGTGATCGATATTGGCTTGGCGTCTACCGACGGCCTTTGGTTTGCTTCTGGTCACCTAGATCTGCCTGGAGTCCAGTTCACTGCGTCGCATAATCCGGCTGGTTATAACGGCATCAAGTTCTGCAAGGCTGGCGCGGCTCCGGTTACCTCAGCTTTTATTCGAGATCTAGCAACGCGCGCAGCCCAGGTACCCCCAGCCGTTATTGAGCCTGGTCACCTGACCCATCAAGATTTACTGCCCGCCTACGGAGAATATCTAAGGTCGTTGGTCGATCTCGATGGCATTCGTCGGCTCAAAGTTGTGGTGGACGCAGGCAACGGCATGGCGGGGCATACCACTGGATCGGTGCTTGGCCCGCTCAATCTAGACGTTGTGGGGCTGTACCTTGATCTCGATGGCAATTTCCCAAACCATCAGCCCAATCCATTGATCCCAGAGAACCTGGTAGATGCGCAGGCTGCCGTAGTAAAAGAAAAAGCAGATATTGCACTGGTATTTGATGGCGATGCAGACCGTTGTTTCATCATCGACGAGCGTGGGGAAGTAGTCAGCCCGTCAATTGTGA